>JALSQJ010000152.1 GCA_026985495.1 Campylobacteraceae bacterium | reverse complement strand
ATCTGTCTCACAATCAATTGACCAACCTGGTCCACCTGTTCCTGGCATACCCTTAGCACCCTCTGCTGTATTAGGGCAACCACCTTGTGCCATAAACCCTTCTATTACTCTATGAAACTTTAAACCGTTATAAAAACCTATCTCTGCTAAGTGTGCAAAGTTTGCTACTGTATTTGGTGCATCTTGAGTATAAAGTTTAATCCAAATTGTCCCCTTAGAGGTGTTAACCTTTGCATAGTTGTAGGTATCCATTACATCTTGTGCTATATCATATCTTTTTGACATGTTAATCCTTATTTTGTATATTTTCGGTAGAATTATACCCATAAAAAGTTAGAGGAAAAATATGAAATTGTGTATCGCATTGGATTTACCATCAGCAGAAGAGAATTTGGCATTAGCAGAGTCATTAAAAGAGTACAATATTTGGATGAAAATAGGATTTAGAGCCTACATAAGAGATGGAAAACCATTTATTAAGAGCCTTAAAAAGATAAACCCAAACTTTAAACTATTTTTAGATTTAAAACTTTATGATATTCCAAATACCATGGCAGATGCTGCAGAAGAGATAGCTAAACTTGGTATAGAGATGTTTAATATTCACGCTTCAGCAGGAGAAGTTGCTATGAGAACTGTTATGGATAGACTCTCAACTTATAAAAAGCGACCTTTAGTTTTAGCTGTTACTGCCCTAACCTCTTTTGATGAAAAAAACTTCTCCTCTATTTATGGAAAAAGTATTGATGAAAAAGCCCAAGAGTTTGCAAAGATGAGTTATAAAAATGGATTAGATGGTGTAGTCTGCTCAACCTTTGAGAGTCAAGCTATTAAAACTATTACTTCAAATAACTTTTTAACACTCTGTCCAGGTATTCGACCTTTTGGAGAAGATGCAGGAGACCAACAACGTGTTGCTAACTTAGAGTTAGCAAAAGAGCAATATGTTGACTTTCCTGTTATTGGTCGTCCTATATATAGAGATAAAAATCCTAAAGAGAAAGTTGAAAAAATTCTCTCTATAATTGAACAATAGCCTCATAGGCTGTATCAATCATCTTATCAATCTCTTCATAAGTAATAATATAAGGTGGCATAAAATAGACAATATGCCCCAATGGACGAAGAAGTACACCATGCTCTAGTCCATACTCATAAACCTTTAAACCTATACGCTCTTCAGCTCTATACCCTTTTAGCTCAACAGCTGCTATCATTCCTGTTTGTCGTACCTCTAAAACATTTGGTAATCTCTTAAACTTCTCTAACTTCTCTAAAATATAGGCTGACTTTTTTCTATTTTCTCCTAAAACATCTGTAGCTTCAAAAAGCTCTAACGTTGCCAATGCTGCTGTACAAGCTAAAGGGTTACCTGTATATGAGTGTGAATGCAAAAATGCCTTATATTCACTATAGTCACAATAGAAAGCGTTATATACATCTAAAGTAGTTAGAGTCAATGCTAAAGGCAAATAACCACCTGTTAACCCTTTTGATATAGTCATAAAATCAGGAGTAACTCCAGCCTGTTCACAAGCAAACATAGTTCCTGTTCGTCCAAAGCCTGTCATTATCTCATCAACTATCAGATGAACTCCATACTCTTCACACAACTCTTTGGCTAGAGTAATGTATAGTGGGTGATACATATGCATATTTCCTGCTCCTTGAACAAGAGGTTCTAGTATAAAAGCTGAAATCTCTGAACCTCTCTTCTCTAAAATAGTTTTCAACTCTTCAATAGCTACTTTTGAACTCTCTACAGTTTGGTCTTTTGGCACAGGAGTCTGAATAGATGAGATTAAAAGTGGAGCATAAGTATCTTTGTAAAGCTCAACATCTCCTACACTCAAAGCACCTATAGTCTCTCCATGGTAAGAGTTTGTCAACGAGAGAAAAAGTGGACGATTTTTACCTCTATTTTTATGATAATGGAAACTCATCTTCAACGCTACCTCTACGGCACTTGAACCATTATCTGCAAAAAATACCTTACTTAACCCTTCAGGAGTCAGGTTGACAATTTTTTCTGCCAAATTGACAGCTGGTTTATGTGTAAAACCAGCTAACAAAACATGCTCTAAAGTATCAAGTTGCTCTTTAATTTTAGAGGAGATATGTTCATTAACGTGACCAAAGATATTAACCCACCATGAGCTAATAGCATCAATATAAGATTTATCATCAAAATCATATAGATAAATACCTTTAGCTCTCTTAATAGGTATAAGAGGTAAAATCTCATGGTCTTTCATTTGAGTACATGGATGCCAAATACTCTTTAAATCCTCTGTTACAATCTGCAAATTCCTATTTTTCATTATTCAACCCTACTTTTTTAATAGCAATATACACTCTATAATGTAATTTTTTCATTAATAATTAATAACAACTAGACTAAAATTAGGCAAATTTTTAATTAAGGTATAAAATATGATAAGTTGGATGCAAAACAACAATAAATTCACCGTTATAGTTATGTGGGTAGCTGCACTCTCCTTCATACTCTCAACGGCTGTAATTGGTGGCTCTTCAGGAATAAGAAGCAACACTATAGGAAAAGTAGGAGAGATAGAGCTAACAAAAGATAAATTTTCGATGGAGTACAATCAACTCTTTAATCAATACAATCAGATGATGCAGGGTAAGTTTGATGAGAAACAAGCTAAAGCTATGGGACTTCAAAAGCAAGTTCTTAGAAATATGGCTACCCAAGCTAAAATTTTAAATTTAGCTAAAGAGTTTGGAATTATTGTTACAGAAGAAGAGACAGCTCAAAAACTTGCTTCCTACCCAGCTTTTCAAACAAATGGAGTTTTCGATAGAAAGTTATATGACACTTACATATTGAATAGTAGAGTTAGCGTTGAGACATTTGAAAAAAATCTACAAGAGCAATTAACAATTGAAAAAACATTAAATCTCCTAAATGCTAAAGGGTTAAAAAATGAGCTTAATGCATTTAAACTTGCATTTGAGATAGCAGATAAAATTAAATACAAACTATTAACAAAAAATGACCTAAATATTACTATTGATGAGTCTAAACTAAAAGAGTTTTGGGAAACAAGAAAAGAGCAGTATAAGACTCCTAAAAAATATACTTTAGATATTCAATGGACAGATACAAAAGATACCAATGTTACAGATGAAGAGGTAGAAAAATATTACAATGAGCATCGATTTAACTATACCGATAAAGATGGAAAAATTTTAGAGTTTAAAGAGGTAAAAGATTGGGTCAAAGAGGCTACTCAAGTTGCCAAAACTAAAAAAGATGCTCTTAAACGCTATATTCGCTTTAAAAAAGGAGAATTAAAAAAAGATGAAACATTAACTTTAGAGCTTAATAATCCTAAACTTTCAGCAGAATTATGGTCAGAAATTACAAAAAGTTCTTTAAATTCTTTAATAAAACCAAAAGTTGTAACAAATCGTTACGCATCAGTAAAAATTATTAACATCACAGAACCTGTTATAAAGAGTTTTGAAGAGGTTAAAAACCTTATTAAACCCCTATATCAAGATGAAGCTGAAAGAAAAGCATTAAATCAATTAGCTGAAGAAAAATTGACAAAAATTGACAAAGAAGATACAAATGTGTCAACCTATATCACAATGAATAACGCTAAAACACAAAAATTGGGTATAAATCAACAAGAAACATCTATTTTTATCTCCAAGCTCTTTACTTCTTCCCAAGAAAAGGGTATTATTCCTATAGGAAGCAAAGTAATAGTTTACAAAATTATTGAACAAAAATTTATTCCACTTGAGAACAATGAGACTAAAGAGCTACAGAAAAATGTAGATCAAGTTAAAAATCAGAGCTTTCAAGTGAATTTGATGAAGATGTTAGATAATAAGTATCCTACTAAACTTTACTAAAAGTAAATCAATTGAATTTTGATAACTTATTGAACTAAGGATTTAAATCGTGAACAGACCCATTTTAGCTATTGATATTGGCTCTACTAAAATATGTGCAATTATTGGTGAAATGAAAAATGGATATATAGAAATTGCTGGTCACGGTCTTAGTAAATCTCAGGGAATTAAAAAAGGTGCTATCTCTAATATAGAGTTAGCATCTAACTCTATTAAAGAGGCTGTAGATGATGCTAAGCGTGTAGCAGGTATTAATCTTACACAAGCAATTATCTCTATTTCAGGTGCTTATGTAAAAAGTCTAAAGTCATCTGGGGTTGTAAATATTCCAAACCATGAGATATCTATAAATGAGATAAATCGTGTTATGCAAACTGCACTCTATAATGCAAACATTCCAAATGAGTTTGAAGTTTTACATGTACTACCTTATAAATTTAAAATAGATGAACAGGACTTCATTGAAGATCCAAATGGTATGAATGCAAGTCGTATGGAAGTTGATACACATATTATTATGACCAGTAAATCAAATCTTGGAAATCTAAAGAAAGCTGTTCATGCAGCAGGAATAGATATTTCAAAAGTTGTACTCTCTGGTTACGCTTCATCATTAGCTGTCACCTCTGATGATGATAAAGATCGTGGTGTAGCAGTTGTTGATTTAGGTGGACAGACTTCTAATTTAGTCATTCATTTTGGTAATTCAATACAGTACAATGACTACTTAGGTGTTGGCTCAAACCACATTACCAATGACCTCTCTATCGCTCTTCATACACCATTGGAGTGTGCTGAAGATTTAAAAATTGCAAAAGGTAGTCTTTTAGAGACAGAACCTGGTGAAGTTCGACTTGCAATTATTGGAGATGATATAAACCTAAATGCTGTCTCTTTAGATATTGTACACAATATTATTTACAGTCGAATGGAGGAGACACTATCAATACTTGCAAACTCTATCCAAAAAAGTGGATTAAAAGAGAAGTTGGGTGCAGGTCTTATCTTAACAGGTGGAATGACCCATATTGAAGGAACTAGAGAGTTAGCTCAAGCACTTATGCCAAATATACCTGTTAGAATTGGCAAACCAACTAAAATTACTAATATCTCTAAAGATTTAGATTCTGCTGAATTTTCTACTGTTATTGGATTAATTCATTATGAGTCAGGAGAACATACTGAGTATGAGTTAGATGGAAGTAAAACTATGCTTCACTCAAAGGAGTATCGTCCAAAAGATTCACTAAAAGACATTGCATCAATTCAAGATATAAATTCTATATCAAAACCAAAAATTTCAGTATCTACTCCATCTTTTGGAGAAGAGAGTAAAGAGAGTAACGACTTATTTAAAGACTTAAGTCAAGAGCCTAAAAACAATCAAAATAATCCATTGCAAAACTTTGTGCAGTGGGCATCAAAAATCTTTTAGAAGAGGAGGAATAAATGGAAGAGTTTAACATAACAGAATCGACAGCTGGTATTCATGGAGCTAAGATTAAAGCCATCGGTGTAGGTGGTGGTGGTGGTAACATGATTAACCACATGATTAGAGAGGGGATTGATGGCATTGACCTTATTGTAGCAAATACCGATGCTCAAGCACTTGCTGCTTCAATTGCACCTTATAAAATGCAACTTGGTATTAATGCAACTAAAGGACTAGGTGCAGGAATGAAACCAGAAGTGGGTCAAGAGGCTGCTGAAGAGAGTTTTGATAGCCTTAAAACCATGCTTGAAGGGGCTGACCTTGTCTTTATCTCTGCTGGTCTTGGTGGAGGAACGGGAACAGGTGCAGCACCTATTATTGCACAAGCTGCAAAAGAGGTTGGTGCATTAACTGTTGCTATCGTAACTAGTCCATTTGCTTTTGAGGGTCGAAAAAGAAAAAGACTTGCAAAAGAGGGGCTAGAGAGACTAAAAAAAGAGTCTGACTCTATTATTGTTGTACCAAATGAGAGACTACTCTCTATTGTAGAGAAAAACCTTGGTATGCGAGATAGTTTTAGACTTGTTGACAATGTACTTTCACAAGCTGTTGGAGGAATATCAAATGTTATTCTTTCACATGGTGCAAACGATATTAACCTTGACTTTGCCGATGTAAAAACAGTAATGAGTCATAGAGGTTTAGCACTTATGGGTGTGGGTGAATCTCAAGGTAACTCTGCTGCTTATGATGCAGCAAAAACAGCTATTGAGTCTCCTCTTCTTGATAACCTCTCAATTGATGGGGCAATGGGTATTTTAGTTCATTTCCATATTCATCCAGACTATCCACTGGCTGAAATTTCTGAGGCAATGGATATTGTTGAAGAGAATGCTGATGAAGATGCAAATATTATCTTTGGTACAACCACCTCAGAAAATATTCCACTTGACCATGTTAAATTAACCATTATTGCAACTGGTTTTGAGGATCCAAGTGATTTTGAGATGCATAGTACACAAAAAGATACAACAACAAACAACAGTAACACTATAGGAAAATTAAGAACACCTACTCAAAATTCTCTATTAAACTCTACAAGAGTTGTTGGTGGTTATAACAATGATGGTGAAGATTATTTAGATAGACCTACATTTTTACGTAAGCAGATGGACTAAATCTTCATGTTAAAAGTGACAAAATCTCTCCTCCTCTTCTTACTTTTGTCACCCTATCTGCTTTTTGCAGATGGACATATTTTTGTTTACCATCGTTTTGATGATTCTCGTTATCCTACTACAAATATATCTACTAGAGAGCTTAGAAAAGAGTTTAACTATCTTAAAAAAAATGGATATAAAGTTGTTCCACTTATTGATATAGTTAATAAAATTAATAATAGTGAAGAGGTACCCTCCAAATGGGTTGCTTTCTCTATTGATGATGGGTTTAGAAGCTTTTACAAAAATGGCTTAAAGGTTTTCAAAGAGTACAACTACCCTTTTACACTCTTTATTGCTGTTAAATATACTGAAAAAAACTATAAAGATTATGTCTCATGGAAACAGCTCAAAGAGATAAGTAAATATGGAACAGTTGAGTTTCACTCTTATGGTCATGGACACTTTGGTCAAATGAGCAATGAAAAAATTAAAGCAGATATGGATAGAGGTCTAGCTTTAATGAAAAAGCATCTAAACTATGAACCTTCTCTATTTGTTTACCCTTATGGTGAGTATGATAGTCGTGTTGAAAAAGTTTTAGAAGCCTACAACTTTAAAGCTGTGTTCAACCAAAATATTGGGGCAATTCATGGTGGAACTTGTACCGATGCAAATGATATTGACCGTTCTGCTGTAGTAGGAAGTAATGCTCATGACTTTAAACTCTACCTGAAATTTCAAGAGCTATGTGGTGTTCACTTCCAAGAGCCAACAACCTACCCTAAAGATAGAGTTGTAAAAAGAGTTGTAGTAACACTCGATGATAAAAGTATTAAATCTGCTGATATTTTCATCTCTAACAACGGTTGGACAAAAGTAAAAGTGCATAATGGAAAGATTATTTGGAATGCAAACAAAACTATAAAACTCAATCGTATTAAAATTGGTGTAAAAGTTAAGAGTAGAATTAAGCTAATGGTTTTATCTAAATAGTTATACTTATGAAAAGATATTACGAGGAGAAACACTATGAGTAGAAATATTTATACTATACTACTAACAGTACCTATGCTATTTTCAGCATGTAACTCAACAACGAAGGCTATAGTACCAAAAGAGAAGATTGCACAAAATGTAGAAGTTATTGAGACAGCTACTATTAAATCTAAACCAATATCTAAGACGACAAGTGTAACTTATGTTAATGATAAAAAAGATATACAGAGCTTAGGTGAAGCCAATATAGAGAGTTTTATGGTTACGCTAAAAGCACCTCTTAAACAACTTATTCAAATTGATAAAAGCTATAAATCTGCAATGGGTGGTTGTTCATCTATTGCAATGTCAAGAACTGATGAATACAATGCTATTTCAGAGACAAAAGTAAGAAGAACAGCTCTTAAATATAGAAATCCAAAAAATAAACCTGATGAGACAGATACAATAGTTATGGAGCGTTTTTTAGCCAATAATACTAAAAAATCTTTAGTAGTTGATATGCCAAACAGCTACCGTGTATATAAACCACTATATATGAAACCTCAATGTTTAGCTTGTCATGGAGAAAATATCTCACCAGAGCTACAAAAGATATTAAAAAGAACCTATCCTAAAGATATGGCAACAGGCTTTAAACTTGGAGAGTTTAGAGGTGTTGTCGTAGCTAAAGTTAAAAAGTAACCAAATAATTTTGATATAATACTTCTCATTAAAAAAGAGGAAGTATTATATGCAAGATGTAGTAGATTGGCTTAAAACCAATGGTAATTTAAAAGTAATAGATGAACCACTAGATGTAAATTTAGAAATTCCCCATATTGCCTATGTAGAGGTCAAACATGATGACTCTCGCCCTATCCTATTTACAAAACCTATAAACAGAGAAAAAAATATAGAGTATGATATGCCAGTACTTATGAATATTTTTGCAAATAAAGAGTTGACAGAAAAAATCTTTGATAAACATCCAGACCAAGTGGCACAAGGTATTGATAAACTTTTAAAGCTTAAACCACCAGCAGGATTTATAGAGAAGTTAAAAATGATACCTGAACTCTTTGCACTAAAAAATGTATTTCCAAAACGATTAAATGTTAAAGGTGATTGTCAACAGATTGTTATAACAAAAGATAAAGTAGATTTAGACAAACTCCCTATCTTAAAAACATGGGAAGAGGATGGTGGAGCATTTATTACCATGGGACAAGTCTATACTCAAAGCTTAGATGGGAGTATGCAAAACTTAGGTATGTACCGTCTGCAACAGTATGACAAAAACCATTTAGGAATGCACTGGCAGATTCATAAAGATGCCTCTCACTTCTTTGACCAATACCAAAGAGCAGGGAAGAAGATGCCTGTTACTGTTGCTATTGGGGGTGACCCTCTCTACATTTGGTGTGGTCAAGCTCCAATGCCTCATGGAATGTTTGAGATGCTTCTTTACGGTTTTGTGAGAGGTAAAAATGCTCAACTTGTAAAGTCTATTACTAATAATATATATATTCCAAAAGATGTTGATATTGTAATTGAGGGGTTTGTTGACCCTACAAAAATGGAGATAGAAGGACCTTTTGGAGACCATACAGGTTACTATACCTTAAAAGAGCCATACCCAGTCATGGAGATAGAGACCATAACCATGAAAGAGAAACCAGTTTTTCAAGCTACAGTAGTAGGTAAACCACCACTCGAAGATAAATATATGGGTTGGGCAACAGAGCGTATCTTCTTACCAATGTTAAAACCAATGGCTCCTGACCTTATAGACTACTATATGCCTGAAAATGGTGTATTTCACAATCTAATATTGGGAAAGATGAAAACCCTCTATAAAGGTCACGCACAGCAGTTTATGCACGCCTTTTGGGGTGTAGGTCAAATGAGCTTTGTTAAACATGCTATTTTTGTAAATGAAGATGCTCCAAAACTAGAAGATGATATTGCCATTACAGAGTATATTTTAAACCGACTAGACCCTAAAAAAATTCTTATTACCCAAGGAATAATAGATGCACTTGACCATACAGCAAATGAGTCATTAGTTGGAGGGAAACTAGGTATTGATGCAACAGACAAAGAGGTAGAAGATGGTATAAAAACCCCTTTAAATGATGCTACTCTACTTCAAAAGATGCAGGAGATAGATAGTAATATTTTAGAGCTAAAACAGTACTTCATCCATACTAAAAACCCTATATGCCTTATTATGGTTAATAAGGTTCAGAGTATGCAAAATATCATTGATAAGTTAAAAGTGCTTCAAGACAATATTAAGGTATTGGTCATTGTTGATAAAATAAACAACCAAATTGACAACCCATACATGCTTCTTTGGCGTGTGGTAAACAATATTGATGCCCAAAGAGATGTAATTTTAGAGCCATTCATTGCTGTTGATGGAACAAACAAGAGTCAAATAGATGGATTTGAGCGAGAGTGGCCAAAAGATACCCACTGTACAAAAGAGGTTTTAGATAACCTACAAGCACGTGGACTTATAGATATTGATGATGCATTTATTCGTAAATTTGGTCTGTTAAGCTTTGAGTAAAAATAGTAAAAAATCGTAATAACTAAACTTCTTTTAAAGTTCTTACGATACTA
>JALSQJ010000151.1 GCA_026985495.1 Campylobacteraceae bacterium | reverse complement strand
TAGAGTGTTATCTTTATCTAATTTTTTTTTCATCTTAAAACTATAACACCACAACTCGACCATCAACCATAGCCACCATATCTTCAATCCGAATACCAAACTCTCCAGGAATATAGATACCAGGTTCAATAGTATAAACCATACCATCTTCTACAATGGTATCTGACTTAGAGGCTATATAGGGCATCTCATGAATATCTAATCCAACACCATGACCTGTAGAGTGAACATAATATTGACCCATTCCACCCTTTTCAATTACATTACGCGTTAAGGCATCTATCTCTTTTGCTTTCATTCCAGAAGATGCTTTAGCAATGGCATTATCGTGTGCCTTTAAAACTAAATCGTATGCTTTTTGAATCTTCTTACTTTTAAACTTCTGCTCATAATCAAACTCAAATCCCTTTTTAGCACTTACAGTTCGCGTACGGTCAGAGCAGTATCGTTTATATTTCACTCCAGCATCAACTAAAAGTAGATCTTTTTTATGCAACTTTGTATCAGTAGGTAGGGCATGAGGTTTTGCAGCATTGCCATTAATAGCCACAATAGGGTCAAAAGAGAGTTCAAACTCTCCCCTACTAGAGAGCATTGCTTTTGCCATAAAGGTCAACATCTTTTCATCTTTTTTAAAACCATGTTTTTTTATCATATTTGCAAACTCATCAAATGCTTTTGCCCCCAATGTCGCGGCTTTTTTCAGAAGTAAAAGCTCTTCAGAACTCTTTATAATTCGTTTTTTATGTGAAAAATCAGGTAAAGCTTTAAACTTACACTTCAAATTTTTACCTAACTTCTCAAAATGAAAAAGTCTCCACTCTTTTGGGTCATAGTGTATCTTTTTTACTTTTGATTTTTTAATAAGCTCATTAGCTTTTGTCAACAAGTTACTCTCTATAAGAACCATTGCACCTTTTACAAACTCTTCTGCCTCTATTTTATAACGTGAGTCGGTAATAAAAAATGAGTCTGAACCCAATTTTAAAAATAGTGCATTATCAGAGCTATAGCCACACTCATAGTATATTGCATTTTCATCTTTAACGATATAGTTCATAAATTCTAACCTTTAAAATAGTTTTTTGAAAGGGGGATAAAAGCACCTTTGAAAGGTGCTTATTTAAGATGAGTTCTTAAATTATTTTAGTTTGCTTGTAGAGCTGCTTGAGCCTGTTGTGCTTGTTGAGCCTCTTTCATCGCTTTAATCTCATTGGTAATTTGTAAAATAGATATCATTGCCAAGTGGTAACCAAATGGTCCAAAACCAAGAATTTGACCAGCACATACAGGAGCTGTTAAAGATTTATGTCTAAACTCTTCTCGTTGATGAATATTTGAGAGATGAACCTCTACAGTAGGTATTTGAATAGCAGAAATTGCATCACGAATAGCAATAGATGTATGTGTATAAGCAGCAGGATTAATAATAATTCCATCAGCATCACCTAAACACTCTTGGAGTCTATCTACAATTTCACCCTCTAAATTACTTTGAAAAAACTCTATCTCTGTATTGTTCTGTTCTGCAACATCTCTCATCTGTGCGTGAATATCTTCTAATTTCATTGGTCCATAAATATTTTGCTCTCTCATTCCTAACATATTAAGGTTTGGACCTTGTATTACTACTATTTTCATTCTATTTTTACCTTTGTTCTTAATTTAACAGCTATTTTATCAAAATTAACGTTTAAAAACAATATTCCCATCAACATATGTAGCATAGATTTCAAAACTTTCATCAAACAAAACCAAATCGGCTACATATCCCTGCTCTAAAGAGCCTATTTTTAAGCCCAACTTTTTAGCAGGTATTGTTGTAACCATATTCACAAGCTCCACTAACCCAATATTTGTATGTTCATAAAAGTTCCTCAATGCCTCATTGAGCTTCAATACCGACCCTGCTAATGTTCCATCTTCAAGTCTAGCCTCTCCATTTTTTACAAATACTCTCTGCCCACCAATTTCAGAAACTCCACCACACAAACACCCTGCTTTCATAGCATCGGTAATTAAAATTAGTTGCTCTTTTTTAAGATTATATAAAAGCTGAAAAAAAGATGGGTGAATGTGTACCATGTCAGCAATAATATCACATGAGACCTCATCACTTTCAAGTACTGCACCAACAACTCCTGGTTCTCTATGGTGCAAAGGATTCATAGCATTAAAAAGATGTGTCGCATGAGAGATACCTAAACTAAAGCTCTCTTTACTCTTGCTATAAGTAGCGTTAGAGTGTCCAATACTCAACAAAACATCAGGGTAATCTTTTTGCATCTGCTTAACAAATTTATCCCCACCATCAACCTCTGGAGCAAGAGTTATCATCTTTACTATACTCATAAATGGCTCTATAAGCTCTATATTTGGCTTTTGAATATACTGCTCATTTTGAGCACCTTTTTTTAAAGCATTTATAAAAGGACCTTCCAAATGTACCCCTAAAACTTTAGCTCCATTATGAGATTTAAAATTTTGAACATTTAATAGTGCTTCTCTAATATCTCCACTACTCATAGTCATGGTTGTTGCTAAAAAAGAGGTTACACCTGTTTTTAAAATAGTTTTAGAAATCTCATCAAGTGCTTTAGGTGTTGCGTCCATAACATCATACCCATTTGAACCATGTATATGTATATCAATAAACCCAGCACTAAGGTAGAGACCCTTTGCATCTACTCTTTCACTATTTGATGGTATATCTTTGCTTATAGAGATTATCTTCTCATTAAATGTGAGATAGTAGCCCTCTAAAATCTCACTTTTAGTAACTATTTTTGCATTTACAATGGTTTTCATTAACGAACTCTTTTTATGTTGGTTTGACTAAGTTTAAAGATACGAGAGGGGTCTGCATTTTGCTCTTTAGGAGATGAGATGATAACCTCTGCATTCTCTTTTGCATATCTTTCACAATAGTCAGCTCCACTTAAATTTGCCGAAGAGGAGTATGCCCATTTTAACCTATCTAAAAGTAGATTGTGTTCACTACTCTTCACTACCCGAAATGAGAACCCATTTGGCATAATAAAAGTTGTTTTCCTAGCACGACGAACCCTATTTTTATATCTATTTGGCACACGGCTAAGAGTTTTTAAAGTCTCTAAAGAGTTCACCACACGAATGTAATGTTTGTTTGGTACTCTTCTTTTAGCTTGGTCTATTTTGGTACTATCTTGTGAGACAAAACCTATGGTGGTGTCGGTTTGGGTTAGGTAGATTAACATCTAATACCTAAACTCTCTATTTAGTTTAAATACTCTTGTAACGCTTTAGGCTCTAACTCTCCATTAGAGTTTTTAAGCTCACCAATGGCTAAAACAGCTGCTTTTGCTGCTGCAACGGTGGTAAAGTAGGCTACATTTTCTCTAAGAACCGACTGTCTAATGGTTTGACCATCTATCTTACTACCTGCATCGGCTGATGTATTTATGGCAAGAGCAATCTCTCCATTTTTAATCATATCATCAATATTTGGTCGCCCCTCAGAGATTTTTAACACTCTCTTAGAGGCTACTCCTGCCTCTTCTAAAACTTTATCTGTTCCTGCTGTTGCGTAAATCTCAAAACCTAAATCTACAAACGACTTACCAATCTCTGGTACACTTACTTTGTCGTTATTTGAGAGAGACATAAATATTTTACCCTCTAGTGGAATATTATTTTTAGCTGCAAATTGGCTCTTTGCGAAACTCATTCCAAAATTGTCCGAAATACCCATCACTTCACCTGTTGATTTCATTTCAGGTCCAAGAAGGAGGTCTGCTCCTGGTAGTTTGTTGAATGGGAAAACTGCCTCTTTAACAGCCACATGACATTTTAGATTTGGCTCCATAATTTTTTTCTCAAAGTTTACAACATTAAAACTATCGTAAAATTTAAGTGCCTCTCTTAAATCTCCTTGAATCATGACTCTTGTAGCTACTTTTGCAAGTGGAACACCTGTTGCTTTACTTACAAATGGAACTGTTCTTGAAGCTCTTGGGTTTACTTCAATTAAGTAAACTTCATCTTCAAAAATAGCGTACTGAATGTTCATAAGACCCACAACACCAAGACCAAGAGCGATATTTGCTGTCTGCTCTTTAATCTCTACTAATAACTTCTCTGAAATACTAATGGTTGGTAATGCACACGCTGAATCACCAGAGTGAATACCTGCCTCTTCAATATGTTGCATTACAGAACCAATATATACCTCTTTACCATCACAAATAGCATCAACATCTAGCTCAATAGCATTGTGTAGGAACTTGTCAATTAAAACAGGAGCTTCATGTGAAACGGAAACAGCTTCGTCCATGTACTCTTTAAGTTCTGCATCAGAAAATACAGTTTTCATACCACGCCCACCAAGTACAAAACTTGGACGAACCAATACAGGGTAACCGATACGATTGGCAACACCAATAGCATCCTCTTTAGTAAATACTGTTCCATTGTTTGGCTGTTTTAACCCTAACTTATTGATAAAATCTGAAAAGAGTTCTCTATCTTCTGCTAAATCAATAACTTTAGCTGTTGTTCCAGAGATATTTGCACCAATAGCTGTAAGCTGTTTTGCTAATTTTAGAGGAGTCTGCCCACCAAAGTGAACAATAACGCCATCTGGCTTCTCAACCTCTATTACATTTCGGACATGTTCAAAGTCGATTGGTTCAAAATATAGAACATCAGAAGTATCATAATCGGTAGATACTGTCTCTGGGTTACAGTTATACATAATAGATTTAAGTCCCATATCTGCAAGAGCAAATGAGGCATGAACACAACAGTAGTCAAACTCAATACCTTGTCCAATTCTATTTGGTCCACCACCAATAACAAGAACTTTTTTCTCTTTGGACTCCTCTTTTTCAACTTTTGGTAATTTTGTAATATTAGTCGTTGAGTAGAGGTAAGGAGTCAATGCTTCAAACTCTGCTGAACAGGTATCTACTTCATTATACTCTAAAGTAACACCTAGCTTCTCTCTGGCTGTGTAGATATCATTTTCAGAGAAGTTTAATCCCTCATTTCTGTTAATACTCTTTGCAATCATAGTGTCAGAGAAACCATCAGATTTTACTTTTCTCATACGAACTTCATCTTTCAAGAGAGCAACATCCATTGCTCTCTCCTCCTGTGCCAACTCTTCAAGCTGATACAAGAACCATCTGTCAATTTTACACCACTCAAAAATCTCTTCAACGCTTCTGCCTCGTCTTAATGCTTCAAAAACATACAATGCACGGTCAGCATTAGAGCGTCTAATCTCTCTAATCATCTCCTCATCACTACAGTCGATTGAGTCAAAACCACTCAAACCAGTCTCAAGTGAAATGAGTGCTTTTTGGAACGACTCTTTAAAGGTTCGACCAATACTCATAGCCTCTCCAACCGATTTCATGGCAGTACTTAGTGTTGAGTCTGCTTGAGGGAACTTCTCAAAGGTAAATCTTGGGACTTTAGTAACTACATAATCAATTACAGGTTCAAAACTTGCAGCCGTTCCTGTAATATCATTGGTGAGTTCATCAAGAGTAAATCCAACAGCTAACATGGTTGCAATTTTAGCAATAGGGTAACCAGTCGCTTTTGAAGCCAATGCAGAAGAGCGAGAGACTCTTGGGTTCATCTCAATTACAATCATTCTACCATTTTCAGGGTTAATAGAGAATTGAACGTTTGAGCCACCTGTATCAACACCAATCTCTCTAAGAATTTTAAAAGAGGCATCTCTCATCTTCTGATACTCTTTGTCAGTTAACGTTAAAGCAGGTGCTACGGTAATACTGTCTCCTGTATGAACACCCATTGGGTCAAAGTTCTCAATAGAACAGACAACAATACAGTTGTCTGCACGGTCTCTAATGACCTCCATCTCATACTCTTTCCACCCTAAAAGAGACTCCATAATTTCAATCTCACTAATTGGAGAGGCATCTAACCCCTCTTGTGCCAATTTTTTAAACTCATCAATATTGTACGCCACACCAGAGCCACCACCAGCCATGGTAAATGAAGCTCTTGATATGAGAGGAAAACCAATCTCTTTTGCCAACTCTAACGCCTCTTCAAGGTTATAAGCGTTAGCACTTTTTGGTAAATCCATACCAATTTTTATCATTGCTTCATTAAAGAGTTGTCTATCTTCACCCTTTTTAATTGCTTCAGGATTTGCTCCTAAAAACTCTACATCTTTAAGCATACCTTGCTCATACATCTCCATAGCAACATTGAGTGCTGTCTGCCCACCCATCGTAGGTAAGATAGCATCAATCTTCTCTTTTTTAATAATTTTGGAGATTACTTCTGCTGTAATTGGTTCAACATAGGTTCTATCGGCAAACTCTGGGTCGGTCATAATGGTTGCAGGGTTAGAGTTGATAAGAACGACTCTGTATCCAAGCTCTTTAAGTGTTTTAGCTGCTTGAGTTCCAGAATAGTCAAATTCACAAGCTTGACCAATAACAATTGGTCCAGAACCGATAAGTAAAATAGTTTTAATGTCAGTGCGTTTTGGCATGAAGAAGTACCCTTAATATGTAGTTATAAAAATTTGGAAATTATACTAAAAAGGGACTTAGAGGGGGGTTGTTATTTAGCGTTATACCATTTTAGAAACTTTATCAAAAAGATTAACCGACAAATTAATAAGTGGCTCTGATTGCGAAATAACAATAAGTAGTGATATAGAGAAAAAGAGCCATTTGTAACTTGCCTCTTTAAAAAATAGAAAATATAGAGAGACAGAAGCCAACCATGCTGTAAAGAGTGTTAATAGATAATACTCTTGAAACATTGACCCCTCGACTCTTACCCAAATAGAGTAGCTCAAGACAATACTTACTGCTAGTGTAGAACCCCAAATAAATCGTCTAAATTTTCTATTGGCTTCATCTTCCCAAAGTAGTGTCCAGTACATATAGGTTGAAATAGCAACAATAGAGTAACCAAGAGAGAGAGAATCTATCTCTACTTGTAGCCATCTCTTCTCTATAGTAATTTTTATTATATAGGCAAAAATAAGTAGAAAATAGATAAGAAAAATAGGTGTTAAAATATACTTGGTAAAGACTAACCCAATCTCTGCATATCTATTAACTTGTAGTAGCATAATATATTTTGGAAGATGACTTAAAAAGTAGTTAACAGAGAAAATACCAATGACTACTACTAAAAACTGAAAATAGAACTCTCTTTCAACGCTAAAACCAAATAGTTTCTCAATTGAATACATAGTTCCAAAAAATATAGCATAGAGTGTTATACTTAATATAATAGTAGAGAGCAGAATTAAAAGAATATTTTGAGTCCAATCCCAAATATTTTTATTTGAAATATGTACGTCTATAAATGGAGCCCAAAAAAGCATAAAGTTAAGTGCTAAAATCAACAAAGCATGTCGAACTAAAATAGTAGATTCTAATATATTTAAAGGTAAAAGATAGTAGTAAAGAGCCAATAGACCTAAGCCTACTAACTTAAACCATATCTTTTTTGACAATAGATGTAAAGCAGGAAAAAGAAAAATACCCATAGAGGCAACAAAAGCTACTTTATGGACAATGAGCATTGCACTACTATTTATAAAACTATTTGAGCCTACAATAATTACACTCAATATCGTTACAATAAATGCAGAGAGTATTGCCAAGGGGAAACGATATAGTGTCTCTAAAATTTTATTTGACCATCGGTCTGCTATTTCTAAAATAAAATTCATCTATTTACCTTTCTATCAAAATATGTATTCTATCACATAAATCATAAATAATGTGATTTTTTATTTAAATATTAAGAATAATAGCAGAAGATAATGTTTACAGGTCAAGCAGGGAAACCCTACTCAACCATCGCTTCAAGCTCCTCTTTAGAGACTTTATTAAAGTTTAAATATCTATAGACATCATCAGTCATCTCTGGCTTAATTTTATTTGGAACAATCTCCATATACTCAGCAGCTGTTGGAAGTCTTCCTTTAAGTGCAACAACACCAGCAAGTTCTGAAGAACCAAGATAGACTTGTGAACCTTTTCCAAGTCTATTGTCAAAGTTTCTAGTTGATGTTGAGAATACATAAGCATTCTGTGCAACAGATGCTTGGTTACCCATACATAAAGAACAACCAGGAATTTCAACTCTAGCACCTGCCATTCCAAATACAGAGTAGTACCCCTCCTCTTGAAGTGTCTTCTCATCCATTTTTGTTGGAGGACATACCCATAATTTGGAAGGAACAGTACCCTCACCTCTTAATACCTCACCCAACGCTCTAAAGAGACCAATATTTGTCATACATGAACCAACAAACACCTCATCAATATCTGTTTTTAACCCTGCTTCATGAATTTCAGTTAATGTTTTAACATCATCTGGGTCATTTGGACAAGCTAAGATTGGCTCTTTAATCTCATTCATATCTATCTCAATAATCGCTGCATACTCTGCATCACTATCTGCTTCAAGTAACTCAGGGTTTGCAATCCACGCTCTCATCTTATCTGCACGTCGTTGAAGTGTTGCAGCATCTTGATAACCTTGTGCAATCAACTCTTCAATAAGAACAATATTTGACTCTAAATACTCAATAATTGGCTCTTTATTAAGTTTAACAGTACAAGCAGCTGCTGAACGCTCTGCTGAAGCATCACTTAACTCAAATGCTTGTTCACATTTTAAATCTTCTAACCCTTCAATCTCAAGAACTCTACCTGCAAAGATATTTTTCTTACCTGCTTTTTCAACAGTTAAAAGACCATCTTTAATTGCTTGGTGAGGAATAGCATTTACCATGTCACGCAAGGTAATACCTGGTTGCATCTCACCTTTAAATCTAACAAGAACAGACTCTGGCATTGTAAGAGGCATCATACCTGTAACACCTGCAAAGGCAACAAGACCAGAACCAGCAGGGAATGAGATACCTATTGGGAATCTTGTGTGGCTATCTCCACCTGTTCCTACTGTATCTGGAAGACACATTCTGTTTAACCAAGAGTGAATTACACCATCACCTGGTCTTAAAATAAACCCTTTTCTCTCTGTCCAAAATTTTGGAAGAGTGTGTTGTAAGTCAATATCTGCTGGTTTTGGATAGGCAGCAGTATGACAGAAAGATTGAAGAACAAAATCTGCACCAAAGTTAAGAGCTGCTAACTCTTTAATCTCATCTCTTGTCATTGGTCCTGTTGTATCTTGAGAACCAACAGTTGTTGCGATTGGTTCACAGTAAACACCTGGTTTAACACCTTCAATTCCACACGCTTTACCAACCATCTTTTGAGCAAGGGTAAACCCTTTACCATTGTCAGCTGGTTGAGATGGAGTCATGAATATATCTCCTGCGTCCATACCAAGTGCTTCTCTAGCTTTTGCTGTAAGACCTTTACCAATAATAAGTGGAATACGACCACCTGCTCTCATCTCATCTGGTAGTGTATTTGGCTCAAGTGTAAATTCAGATACAACCTCTCCATCTTTTTCTATTACACCATCAAATGGTTTTACTGTAATCACATCACCAGTTTCGAGTTTAGCTGTTGGTGCTTGAATTGGAATACACCCACTATCTTCTGCTGTGTTAAAGAAAATTGGAGCAATAATATCACCAATTACAATACCACCTGTTCTCTTACCTGGAATAAATGGAATATCTTCACCCATATGCCACTGTACCGAGTTAATTCCAGACTTTCTTGAACTACCTGTTCCTACAACATCACCAACGTAAGCTAAAGGAAGACCATTTTTCTCTTTTAGTTCTGCCATTGTCTCTAGTGGTTTTTCCATTCTATTTACTAAAAATGAGTTTGCGTGAAGTGGAATATCAGCACGTGTAAAGGCTTCTGATGCAGGAGATAAATCATCAGTATTAGTCTCTCCTGGTACTTTGTAAACGGTTACCTTTATCTCCTTTTTCATCTCTGGCTTATTGAAGAACCACTCAGCATTTGCCCAAGACTCAATAACATCTTTAGCTAAAGCATTACCTTCGTCCATAAGTGCCTTAACATCATTAAATGAGTCATAAACAAGAAGTGTATTTTTAAGTTCTGAAGCTGCTGATTGGGCTACTTCTTCATTATCAGACTTAAGAGCCTCTACCAATGGTT
>JALSQJ010000150.1 GCA_026985495.1 Campylobacteraceae bacterium | reverse complement strand
ATAAGATAAGTAGCATTACTTGAGATAACCTTTGGTAGATTAAAAGGCTCTTCAATAGTTATAAATCTATTTGAGCGTTGTTTCTTATGGATAAAGAGGCGATTTTCCATCTCTGTATCATTAAAAATATTATTATATGTAGCGATATAATATGGTTCTTGTATAGGGGATAGCTTAAGAGCTTTTTGTTCCGAAAGTTTACTTTTTCCCGATTTTTGTCCACCAAAATATAGTATTTTCATTTAACGTTTACGCCCTTTGTATCGTCTTTTTCTTTTTAATTTAATATTGGTATTGTAGGTGGTGATAAGTGTCTCACCTACAATTACCAATGTAATGCCACCTTTGTCCCTAATTTTAAGTAAAATAGAGCGAGTCTCATCTAAAGATTTATGATGAATTTGATTTCCTTTTCGTTTTGTTTCTCTTCTGTATTTATCTAATTTTTTTAAAAAGGTATCACATCTTTTTTTATTTAGTATCACTTTATCAGCTTTTAATACTCCATAGATTAGAGCAATATCAAGTAGATTTTTATGAATACCCCTTTGAGACATTTGATGTTTAACATGATTTGTAAAGTTTATCATTTTTCTATTTCTTTTTTTAATGAAGTTTGCCATAAATAGATTAATCATTAGACAATAGAATTATTTTAAGAACTTCTCTATCTCCTTAGTAATCTGCTCTTGTGTTAAACCATTTAGAAAACCATACATCAACGCACCACCAGCACCAACTCCCTCTTTTGCCTCTCCTTGGTCGTAGAGTTTTAGTGCAGGGTGATCACTTTTAGAGAAGTCAAAGTCACTGTAGTATGCATTGATAGGAAAACGAAGCATTTTAAGGAGCTGTTCAATATCTGAATTTTTATCTTTTGCAACCCATTTTGTGGTACAAAGAGCCAAATTTGAACTCTCTAGTCGTCCACCTATAAGTTGAGAAATCTTATCAATAACTAAAAGCAGACACGCCATCTGTGTGCCACCTGCTAAAATAACTTTTGTTCTATTGTTTATTCCAAAGATAAATCCAGCAGTAAAGATAAGCATATTATCTGAGACTTTAGAGAGAGTATCAAAAACATCATATTTGCTGTTAAGGTGAGAGAGTGCAAGTTTAACGGTAGTGGTTTTAATGTTGTTTGGAACATCTTTGAATGAGCTAGAGAAGCAGTTATCTATCTTATAGCGAAGTCCTGATGCTGTTGCCATTGCTGTGGTTGTACCACTTGGAACAGACTCACCTAAGATAATGTAGTCATCTTGACACTCATAACTCTTTCCAAACTTAACACCTTTTGTAAATATCTCTTTTGCATCTATATTCGCCCCTTTTGCTATGTTTTGGCTAGGTTTAATATTGAATTGATGTAATATGCACCCCTCTATTTTGGGAGTTACATCTAATCCTAAGTCTAAAAGTTCAATATGCCCATAGGGAGCTAAAAGATGAACCCCACGAGTAATAAGTGCAGGAGTTGGAACACCTTTTGGGGTTTTTGCAATATTCTCAAGAGAGTAAACTTCTCCTGTGCATAGAAACTCACTGTCAAGGGTAGGGGTAAGGTAAATCATATTTGGAATACCAGCTTGGGTAATCCCCTTAATATTTGCTGTTTTAGTATTACTAAGTGCCAACAAAAAGGTAGCTTTTTTACCTCTTAGTGACTCTATGAACTCTGGGTTACCTATAATTGGTTTTATCATCTCTATACCTGATTTTTTGTGAAAGTATATCAAAAAGCCAGTGTATAGTGGTCATACTTTTCTAAATTATTACTCCTTATAATCTCTTTAATATCTTCTATATAGGCTTTACCTCTTTCCGAGTACTTCTCTAAATAGTTAACTAGTGTAAATGGATTTTGTGTCTCTAGCCGTTTCTCTCTAAAGGTTTTGTAGTTTGTATTCTTTGATAGATTTAAGAAATAGTCATCAACCGATTCGGCTAATGATTTATATTTTTTTAGATAGACCGATCTCTTACCCCTCTTTTTATTTGCAACCATCCGTTTATCTTGGGTGTCAAATGACCAAACACCAAAAATATTGTTTGCTTTTTGAAAAAACTTGGAGGTTCCCCAGCCACTCTCAACAATCGCTTGAGCAATAATAATACTATTTGGGTGGGTACGCATGGCAAAATAGAGCTCAACATAATTTTTAGCATTATATAGGTCAAGTTCTTTTTTAAGCCATTGAATATCTCTCTCCTCTAATCTCTCTTTTTTGGAAAGTTGGAGTAGCTTTTTTTTCTCCAACTCAATTTTATATTTAGCTAAAAGGATAGAGGGTAGAAGCATATTAATAAAGGACTCTTTTTTCTTTTTAATACTAAGTGAAGAGAGGGGAACTGAATTGGTATAGAGAACAGGGATTACCTCTTTTGTGGGTATGGGAATAATATCATTTTCACTCTTTGGTGCAATAACATAAAAGTTGGATTTTTTTGAACTTTTAGGTGGTTTATAGCTTATGGTTTGAACTAAAGGTG
>JALSQJ010000149.1 GCA_026985495.1 Campylobacteraceae bacterium | reverse complement strand
GTGTTATTTAGGTGTTTAATGTAGCCTGTCACCGTTTACTTCTTTAATACACCGTTTATTACAAGCCTTAACACTTTTTTCAGTAATTATTCATTTAATCTATGTTATAATATATTGAATATTATTATATTTAATTATTTAAAAAAGGAAAATTATGAAATTCATATGGATATTATTGATATCAATAACATTTGGATATAGTCAAGCATATATAAGTGTTGATAAAACGAGCTTTACGGTAAAAGAGGATATAAGTGTTTTCATTACAGGAATGTCTGGAGATAAAAAAGACTGGATAGGAATCTACCCTGTTGGAACAAGTAATGCTTGGGAAAATGTTGTATCATGGATATGGACAGATGGTGCAAATGATACTAGCATACAACTACCTAAAATAGCACAAACAGGTCTCTATGAAGCAAGAGCATTTTTTAAAAACTCTTATAACTTAGAAGCAACGAGTAAAGTTTTTGAAATTAAACCTGCTAGTGATGGTGCTGTAAAGTTAAGATTACCAAATTATCATCAAGTTACCTGTCAAAGAAACCTTCTTGTTCAATTTGAAAATATGGCTGGAAATATAAATGACTGGATAGCACTCTACCCTGTAAAAAGCAATAATGAATGGCAAAATGTTGTTCTATGGAAATGGATTAAGAATAGACAGAATGGTTCAATTGACTTAGACCCTAAAGAAAATTTTCAAGTTGGAGAGTATGAGGCTAGAGCTTTTTTTAACAATAGTTTTAATTTAGAAGCAATAAGTAATCCTATTTTCATAACACCTTGTAATAATGCTGTCATCCTAGATTCAAAAAAAGAGTTTTTTAAAAATGAAGATGTTATTGTCAATTTTGAAAACATGTCTAATGACCCAAAAAACTGGATAGGTATCTACAAAAAAGGGAAGAAAACATTAGCTGAAAATATCTTGGCATGGAAATGGACTGGCAATAAACAAAAGGGTCAACTAATATTTAAAAATTTACCACAAGGTGAATATGATATACGTGCTTTTTTTAACAATACTTATACTCCTCAACAGATAAGAAGTTTTAAAATAACAAATTTAACGGAAGAAAACTTTCCAAAAGTGCTTTTAACAGGAAATCAATTCCCAATGCAAGGTGTTGAAGTTAAATATTCTAAAGATAAAAATCGTGCTTATATATTTGTTGATGATACCTCTATTTATAAAGATAATCATAATGGTATTACAGCTATTAACTATAGTGATAAAAATAATCCTACAATCCTAACTTACCTAGCAGGGAAGACATGGAGAAAAAATACCATACATATAACTGAAAATGAGAGAATATTAACTTATTTAGATAAAAGTGTTTTTCCCCACATAATTACATTGGACATTAATAACAATTTAGAACTTCTTCATCAACTATCAACAAACTATCCTGTTTTGGATAGCTATCACAAAGCTGATGGATTAGATCTGTTTTTTACCATAAGACCAACAGCAGAACATGGTGGTTATAAATATTATTTTATTTCTTATGATGGGCAAATATCTCCTATTATAGAACATATTAATGATGGAGCAAGTGACTATTATTTTATAAGTTCTCAAGGTAAAATTAATAATAACCAATATCAAATAACCTATACTCGTCGTCTATTTGATGGTAATAATGGGTGGGGAACAGAGAAAAAAATCTATGATATTAGCAATTTACCTAATATGCCTCTTGTAGATACCATTGTTAGCCCTTGATTGTATTATGAAATCGACTATTCCTCTTAATTTAAATAGGGGGAATAGCTCTTTTTTCAAGTCTAAAACCTTAACGAATCACAAACATCTTCTTAACTACCCACCAAATGCCATTAGTAACATAGCCCACAGGTACATAGACGGTTTTTTCTTTTAGATTTACATCTAAAGAGAGATCAAACTCAAAAGCTTTTTAAATTCAGACTCATTGGAGTTTGCTAGTTAGGAAGCCTCTAGCTCTTTAGCTATAGGTAGTTCACTTATCACCTATTAATTCACTCTCAAGAGCCTCTTTTTGCTTCTGCTTAACCTCTCTCCAGAGCTTTTCATCATACTCTATTTCACCTTTTATTGGTAGCATTCTCTCTTGAAACTTTTTTAAGGCTCTTTTTATTATCTCTTCATGTCCTCTAACCAAACCTTGTGTTTTTAAATTCTCAATCGCCATAAGCCACGACCACAAAATATCCCCAAGTTCTGCTTCGAGATATGGGATATTGTCGGGTTTTAGCTCCTCTAAACTCTCCTGAGTCTCACAAATAATTTGTTGCATATAGAAGTTTGGGTCTATATACTCTTTGTAATCTCTTTTTATATCTATTTTATGTGTTCGCTTAACAAGTTCTATAAATTCATTGCACTCTTTCATAAATAATCCTTTTTCTATTTCGGTGCTAAAAAAACTTTTATTTCCAATGCCAGCTTCGGCAAATATTTTTATCATCTTTTTACCTTACAGTAATTAAAGATATTTTAATCTTTTTTTGAGCTAAACCTATTTAA
>JALSQJ010000148.1 GCA_026985495.1 Campylobacteraceae bacterium | reverse complement strand
TATCTTTTGCCCATACTTTTTCTATGAATGCCACACGTGAAAGTTGAAACCGTTTGGCTATTTCTAAACGTTTAGCCTTATCAAACCAAAAGCTCATCCAACCTTGAATGTACTCTGTGGGTCTATATTCACTTTGAGGCGTAAGCCACTCTACCTCTGCACCCATAAACAAAGGAGTTGCTCCTCCACCACAAAACCCAACTAACACCCCTGCACTTGCCAACATTCGCATGGCTGCTTGGGTAATAGATGTTCCTGTTCCAAGCAGTAAACAAGTAGTATTAGCTATGGGAATATTAAAATATTGATACTCTTTTTTAGCTTCGGTCAAATAAAGCACTCGACCATCTTTTTGCATCACTCGACACTTTTCCAAATAATAAATATTAGCCCTCTTAGAGTGAAGAATGGCTTTTAAATCTGTGAGTTGTTCCATGCTCTTTCCTTAATAAAAGAAAAGTTTAGCACAAAATTTATAATTTTAGTAATAATATTTCAAATTGTAATATTCCCCTTAACTCTCCACAGGAATTAAAAGTTGTGGGTGTTTTTTAATTGACATTAGGTAATTGCTAAATGTGGTTGAGAAAAGATTTATAAATGAGAACTTTTTAGTATTTTCACTTAATGGAGCTATATGTAGAACAGATTCATGGGTTAGAAGTTCACGGATTGGGTTTACTCTCTTTCTCTTAATATTAATTGTAAAGTTATATAAACGAGATAGAGACTCATAGTGTTCTATAATCTTATTTTGCTCTTCAAAGTCACCCTCTGGGTTATAGTCACAAAGATTTAACTTTAGTCCTAAACTGTCAGAGAAGTCAAAGACTGATGTGGAGAGAGACTCCATCTCTGCTTCGTTACTCATAACAATAAGTGCCTCTTTAATACTAAATAGTGACTCTCTACCAAAAATATAGACAGGACGTTTTAAGGAGGTAATATATTGATTGTAGATTTTTTTACAAAAACATCTATTCTCCAATAGAAAAAGACCTATCTCATATTGACTAATATCAAAGTCAATATCTTGAAAAATCTCATCTTCTCTATAGTTAATTAAAAGTTGTATATTATCAGTTTCAAATTTTCTAATCTCTTTAATACTATCTATATCCAATATATTTATAAGTCGAATAAAAAGCTTACTTTTTGATAGTCTGTTACTTAAAAAAATAGCTTCATTAATTTGTGAAAGAGTATCCTCTTTTTTCTGCTCCATACTCAATATAAGGTATAAATTTTTACCAAAAGGTTCAGGGAAAACCCCTTGGCGAAGATTAACACGTTTATATATCTCCTCTAAGACCAAAGGGTTCCCAATAATTATCAATCTATCATGAGGGAATATCTGTGTTGTATTGTTTACAAAAATCTGCTTCTCTTTTCGATAGATAGCCACTATTTTCCATTTTCTATGAGAGATAGCACCAACATGTCGATAGGCAAAACTGCTTCCAAATGGAACTAAAACCTCCATAATTTCACCCTTACCTAAACCAATATTTTTTGCAATAATTGGTACATTTGGTAACTTTTCATAAAGACTTCCTGCTAAGAGTTCATTGACATCTACAATGGTCAAGTTATCATCATCTATGGTGAGGTCGTCCCACTTTGTTACGAAAACTACAAAGTTTTTAGGAGTCACCATACGAACATTTCGATAGGCATACTCTGCCTCTTTTCTCTCACTCATTATTACAAAAATAGTGGTAAATTGTCGCTCTTCTATAATATTTTTAACACGTAAATAGGAGGTGGGGTCAGCATCTATAAAATGAATATTGTCTGTCATAGGAACAACACACTCTTTTTTACCACCCAAACAAGTAATATAGTACTCATTAGTATCAATACGGCTCTTTCCAATCCACTGCACAAAATGTTTTGCCATCTTACCATTTGCCAATATCAATACATTTTTCATAGTGTTCCTAATTTTAAATCTAATGGGTATAATTATGTTTTTATTTAAGGAATTATAACACAATGGATTTTCAGATAGATAAAACCGACGGTAAAGCTCGTGCATGTACCATAAAAACGGCTCACTCAACCATACAGACCCCTGTATTTATGCCTGTAGGAACAGTTGGAGCTGTTAAAGCACTTGATGCTACCGATTTAGAAACATTTATTAAACCACAAATTATATTGGGTAACACCTACCACCTCTACTTACGCCCTGGAGATAATGTTGTAGATAAAATGGGGAAACTTCATGGGTTTACCAAATACCCAAAGAGTTTTTTAACCGACTCTGGTGGATTTCAAGCCTTCTCCCTCTCTGATAATGTCAAGATAGATGAGGGTGGAATTACCTTTAGAAGTCACATTGATGGTAGCAAACACTACTTTACTCCTAAAAAAGTTATTGATATTCAAAACAATTTAGGCTCAGATATTATGATGATTTTAGATGACTTAGTGGCTCTTCCTGCAACACAAGAGCGTATTAAAGAGAGTATTGAACGAACTACACAATGGGCTAAAGAGTCCATAGAGTACCATAGAGCCAATCAAAAAAGAGGTATAGGGTTGACTCAAAATATCTTTGCCATTATTCAAGGTGGAACAGACAAAGCTTTTAGAGAAAAATCTGCTACAGAGTTGTGTGAATTGGAGTATGATGGTTTTGCCATTGGTGGGTTGAGTGTAGGTGAAGCAAACCAAGATATGTACGACACTGTAGAGTGGACAACGCAGTTTATGCCAACTAATAAACCTCGTTACTTAATGGGAGTAGGAACACCTGAAGATTTGGTAGAGAATGTTGAGCGTGGGGTCGATATGTTTGATTGTGTCATGCCAACACGAAATGCAAGAAATGGAACACTATTTACCTCTTATGGAAAGGTTAATATTAAATCTGCTAGATTTAAAGAAGATAGTGAGAAACTTGACCCAGAGTGTGGCTGTATGGTATGTCAAACCTACTCTAAAGCCTATTTATCTCATCTCTACCGTGCAAGAGAGATAACCTACTTTCGGTTAGGCACCATTCATAACCTCTACTACTATCTTAACCTAATGAGAGAGATGAGAGAAGCAATTCTTAAAAATCGTTTTCAAGAGTTTAAAAAAGAGTTTTATGCTAAAAGAGCATAATTACTCTTTTAGTTTTTTAAGCAACCAACATCGGTTGAGGGTTATAAGTTCTAAGAAACACTGCTAAGTCTCTTACTGTTTTACATCCATTCTCAATTGCTATTGTAAGAATATTTTTATCATTAATTTTTTTCATAATACATTCCTTAATAGTAAATTAAATAAACCTACTAGTTATTAAATATATTATAAACTAAAGCTATAAGAGTTATCCTTAAATTATAAATATTTACTTAAAAAATATGAATAATATTATAAATTAATTTAATATTTAAACAGTTAAAAACATTTGCTGTTTCCAACTGTTTTTTCTATATACTTATCTCTTGAATATCTGCTATCTCTCTAAACGATTGATAGATAGAGGCGATAGTATTTCTACGATTCTTTTTAAGCACTTCATCTTCTGCATTAACCAATACATCATCAAAATAGCTATCTAACTTTGGTTTAAGAGAGAAGAGAGCTTTTAACTTATCTTCATAAGAGTCATAAGAGTTCTCAATAACTTTACAATATTCACTATATAGACTCTTCTCTGCATCTTCACTAAAGAGCGACTCATCTACCTTTAACTCACCATCAATATTTACATCTTTAGTAATATTTGCCACACGCTTAAAGGTAGAGAACTGCTCGTTAAAGCTATCTTCAGAGACGATACTATTGAGTGCTTCAACCTTTTTAGCTATCTCATTTAAATCTCTCTCACCAGACTCTAAAACAGCTACAATAACTGAGGGATTGGCTTTTAGAGACTTCTTAATTCGTTCAATGATAAACTCTTTTAGCTTATTGGTGTCGTAATCTTTATAGAGTTCATCTATCATCGTTACAACCTCATCTAAATTGAATGGTAAGTCATATCTTATCACCATACGAACAATACCATTAACAGCACGTCTTAATGCAAATGGGTCTTTTGAACCTGTCGGAATTTTACCTACTGAAAAGAGTCCAACTAAAGTATCAAGCTTAATCGCCATAGAGACAATGGCAGAAAAAGTTGAGCTAGGAAGTTCTGCACCCTCACCAAGAGGAAAATACTGCTCTTTTATAGCGTTATAGACAACTTCATCTTCTCCTAACTCTTTAGCGTAGTAGTACCCCATAAGTCCTTGAAGCTCTGTAAACTCATAGACCATTTCAGAGGTAAGGTCTGCTTTTGCTAACGATACAGCTCTCTCCATAAGCTCCATTAACTCATTGGCACTCTTTTCTGTCTCTCTCTCTACCTGTTTGATATATAGTAAAAGAAGTTTTTCTGCAATCTTTTTCTCTCTATCAATCTTATCGGTTAATGAACCAAGACCGTCCATAAAGGTAATCTTCTCTAAACCATCAGTTTTCAGTCCTCTTTTTAAATCATTTCGATAGAAGAAGAGTCCATCGGCAAGTCTTGGTTTAAGTACTCTCTCATTTCCAGCAACTACTTTTGAGTAATCCTTGGTTACTGCATTTGAGACAACAATAAATTTATTACTAAGTTGATTATTTTCAAACACAGCAAAATAGCGTTGATGCTCTTTCATAGAGGCAATAATTGCCTCTGGTGGTAGCTCTAAAAATAGCTTATCAAATGAACCAAGAAGAGCTTTTGGATTCTCAGTAATAGCAACAATCTCTGCTAAGAGTGATAAATCTCGTTCAATGGTAATATTATGCTCTGCTTCAAGCTCATCAAACTCTTTTAAAATCTTAGCCTCTCTATCTTTAGGGTAGAGCGTCACCTTACCTTTTGCTAAAATCTCTTGATACTCTGAAACCTCTTTAATCTCTACAGCATCAAAGTTTACCATTCTATGTAGATAAGTTTTAGTATCTGACTTCACCCCAAAGAGTTCAACATCTACCAATCTATTATCTAAACGAATTTGTAACCATCGAATAGGTCTAATAAACTCATCTTTACGACTACCCCAACGCATCATTTTACCAAATGCCATTGAGTTTAACCACTTATTAAGCATCTCTTCTAAGAGTGTAACTATATCTTGACCCTGTTGCTCTTGTTTAAAGTAGAGAACCTCTTTTCCATTTTTCTCAACTGTTTGAAGTTCATCAAAGGTCACACCACACTTTCGTGCAAACCCTTCACCTGCTTTGGTCACTTCACCATCTCTCTTTGCAACCATAATTGGTGGTCCAAAAAACTCTACACTATTATCGGCTTGTTTAGTAGCAATAGACTTATGTTTTAAGACCAAACGGCGAGGGGTATATATAAACTCAAAATCGCTACTTAAACGATTTTCATCTAAAATATCTCTCCATGATTTTTCTATATTTTTTAAAATTTTAAGAAGTGGTATAGCAGGAAGCTCCTCTACACCTATCTCTATAAGAAGTGATTTTGTCATTGTTGTGTTATCCTATGATAATTAATGACGCGATTTTATCTAAAAGTTGATAAATTGGGGGTTAGATTAAATTTGAAACATCTCCCTATAAATCTTTTCTATATTGCCACGCTCTTTATAGCTTATCTCTTCACCTATCTCAATGGTAATGGTCTGCTCTAACTTTTTATTATTTAAAGCATCTCCCAAGGCTTTATCGGTATGAGTGCGTATAAAAACAGGTAAAATAGGTAATCGATTTTTAAGAGCAATAATACGAAACCCATCTTTAAAATCAATAAGAGAGGCTTCACCTTTATTTCGTGTACCCTCTGGAAATATAAAAATAGATGAACCCTCTTTTACAACTCTCTTTGTTTTGCTAAAAAATCCTGACATTTGACTATTTTCTCTATCAAGAAGTATAGAACCTGCATTACGCACAAAAAGACCAAAAAATGGAGAGTTATAAAGCTCTTTTTTGGAAATCCATAAACCAAAAATATTAGTTTCTTTAAGAGCAATTTCTAAAACTAAAGGGTCAATAATTCCTCTATGGTTAGAGATAACTAAATATTGCTTGTTTATTAACCTCTCTTGATTTTTAACCTCTACTGCAATTTTTAACTTTTTTAAAAGTGTTTGAGCATACTCTAGTCGTAATCTCTTTTTCTCTTGTGTGTCACTCACTCCTCTAAGTTTAAGACCAAAATAGTTGGTTAATACCAAAGAGTAAATTCCCATTTTTATGGAGTGTAAAGTCATTAGAAAATATACCCCATATCTTCAAGTCCATCTCTTGATTTTGACCACCCTTTTTTAACAGCGACATGTAGGTCAAGATAGATTTTTTTACGAGAGAATAGTTCAAGTTGTTGTCGGGCAAGTTTACCAACACGCTTAATTCCCTCACCTCTGTTTCCTACAATAATCCCTTTTTGTGTCTCTTTTTCAACAATAATTGTAGCATAGACTCTGTCCATCTCATCACTCTCATCAATCTTCTCAATAGTTACATCAGACTCATAGGGAATCTCATCTGAAAGGTTCTCAAAAATAGACTCACGAATAAGCTCTTTGTAAATATCACGAACAAATTCAGTAGTTGTAATATCTGTATCAAAAAAAGCAGGAGATAGTGGAAGATGTTTTACTACTTCATCAAGTAGTGCTTTTTTACCTACCTTTTTGTTTACAGAGAAAGGGATAATGGCTTCAAATCTATCTTGATACTTCTGATACTCACCCAACTTCTCCAAAATTTTACCTTGAGGCACATGATCCATCTTAGTAAGCAGTACAATATGTTTGGCTTTAGAACTCTCTTTAAGTGCTAAAAACTTCTCATACTCATCTAGCTTATCAGTAATAGGTGCTAAAAAAAGAATTAAGTCAGCATCTCCCATTGCCTTTAGTGCCTCTTCTAACATAAACTCATTGATAAGACGCTCTTTTTTATGAATTCCAGGAGTGTCCACAAAAATAAGCTGATGCTCCCCATGCATCACAATAATATTCATTCGCTTTCGTGTTGCTTGTGCCTTTTTTGAAACCATAGCAAGTTTCTCACCTACTAAAAAGTTCAAAAGAGTACTTTTCCCAGAGTTAGGTCGTCCAACAACAGCAATAAATCCTGATTTTGTCTCTATATTCATACGATAATCTCTTTTTATATTTTTTTAACATTATAGCCTAATATTATTCAGTTTTTAACTGTATAATTTCAAAAAAATATAGGAGCTATTAATGATAAACGCACTTCGTGGAATGAGAGATTTGACCTTTGAGGAGAGTGAACGATTTGTGCATATCGTTAAAACAGCTATCCAAATTGCTAAAAGATATGGCTATAACTATATAGAGACTCCAATTTTAGAAGAGACCAAACTCTTTAAACGCTCTGTTGGTGAGAGTTCTGATATTGTAGGCAAAGAGATGTATCAGTTTATTGACAAAGGTGACAACGATGTCTGTATGCGTCCAGAGGGAACAGCTGGAGTGGTACGTTCATTTATTCAAGCAAAACTAGATAGACGACAAAATGAGAAGTTTAAGTTCTACTACTACGGTCCTATGTTTCGTTATGAACGACCACAAAAGGGGCGACTACGAGAGTTTCACCAGTTTGGGTGTGAGAGTTTTGGAGAGGCTTCGGTTTATGAAGATTTTACCATTATTGAGATGATTGGAGAGATTTTCAAAGCTCTTGGAATTGGCTATAAACTACAGATTAACTCTCTAGGGTGTCCAGAGTGTATGCCATCTTATCGTCAGAACTTAGTAAGCTTTTTAACCGAATGCAAAGAGGAGCTATGTGAAGATTGTAACCGACGAATAGAGAGCAACCCTATTCGTGTTTTAGATTGTAAAAATGAGAAGTGTCAAAGCCTATTAACTAACTCTCCAAAACTCATTAGTAACCTATGTCAAAGTTGTGAAAGTGACCTTAATAGACTTAAAAGACTACTTGATAGTGCTAAAATTGAGTATGAAGTCGATACCAACTTGGTGCGTGGTCTTGACTACTACTCTAAAACAGCATTTGAGTTTGTCAGTGATAATATCGGTTCTCAATCTGCCATTGCTGGTGGTGGTAGATATGACCGTTTGGTTGAGTTTTTAGATGGAAAACCGACCCCTGCTATTGGGTTTGCTCTTGGTATTGAGAGAATTATGGAGTTGGTAGTCATGCCAAAGATTGAGCGTGAGGGGTACTACCTTGGAGCAATGGACGAAGAGGCAATTGACCTACTCTTTCCTTTAGCCTCTAAAAAGAGAAGTAGCGATAAAGTTACGATTGAGTATCTCCCTAAAAAGCTAAAGGCTCACCTTAAAAATGCCGATAAGGTCAATGCTCGTTACTGTGCTGTTATTGGTGAAGATGAGTTAAAAAATGGAACAATTTGGGTAAAAGATTTGGTTAAAAAGTCTGAAGAGACTATTAATCAAGAGGAGTTTTAAGCATGAAACTTGGTGTAAATATTGACCATATTGCTGTATTGAGAGAGGCTAGAAAAATAGCCGACCCAAATCCACTTGATGCTCTTAGTATTGTAAAAAGAGCTGGTGCAGAGCAGATAACAATTCATCTACGTGAAGATAGACGGCATATTCAAGATATTGATGCTAAAAATATTATTAAACTCTCTTCTCTTCCTGTAAATTTAGAGTGTGCTATGGCAACTGAAATTGTCAATCTTGTCTGTGAACTTAAACCACATCGTATTACGCTAGTTCCTGAAAAACGAGAAGAGGTAACAACTGAGGGTGGACTAGATATTTTTAGTAATACAAAGCAACTAATCTCTACTATTCAAAAGTTTCATCAACATGAGATAGAGGTCTCACTCTTTATTGACCCAACACTTGAGAATGTTGAAAAATCAAAAGAGTTAGGTGTAGAGTGGATTGAGTTTCATACAGGAAAATATGCTAATATTTATGCTATGCTCTTTGGAAACTTAGGAAGTACACATCACACCATTAAAGATTTAGAGCTACCAAGAGAGAGACTAAAGATAATGTTAGAAGAGGAAGAGACCCTACTTCGTTCTCTATCTTGTGATGCAATGGAGCTAGATTTAAAAGTTGCAGCAGGTCATGGGTTAAACTACCAAAATGTAACTGCCATTGCCGATATTGAGACAATTGAAGAGTTAAATATTGGTCAGAGTATCATTGCACGTTCTATCTTTACAGGGTTAGAACAAGCCATTTTAGATATGAAACAGTTATTAATACGATAGATAAGGATTATTAGTTAGAATGAATAGAATATTACAGATGCTAGAACTACAACAGAGACTAAATGATGAAACCAATGGTTTAAATTGGGAAGATGGAGTAACTAAAAATGGTAAAAAGATAGATTGGCGACGATGTATCTACATTGAAGCTGCCGAGTTGATAGATTCCTACCCATGGAAACATTGGAAAAATATAGATGCTAAAGCAGATTATGAAAATATTAAAATCGAAATAGTAGATATTTGGCACTTTGTTATGTCTGAAGCATTGAGACTCTATAGAGTTAAAAATCTTGGTTCTATTGAAGATATTGCAAAAACAATTTACAGTATGGAAGAGTTTGAAAACTTTGCTCAAACTCAAAAGGGTAAACAACTTGATAGCTATGAAGAGATAGCACTAGTAGAAGATATGATTAAAGTACTCTTTTGCAACAACGACATTAACACTTTGGTTATTACATTTTTAACCATGTCTTCAAAACTAAACCTAAAACTACCAGAGCTATACTCTCTCTATATTGGAAAAAATATCTTAAACAAATTTAGACAAGAGTATGGGTATAAAGATGGTTCATATATAAAAATATGGAACGGAAAAGAGGACAATGTAGTGATGCAAGAGATAATTACTAATAGTAGCGATATTACTCCTAATGAGCTTTATAGGAAGTTAGAAGAGGCTTATCCAAATAGATAAGCCTATGGAACACTCTTCATTAGCTCTACGTTTGTTCTCCCTCTACCTATCGATACCTCTTTAACCAATAAGATTGAGTTTTTACTAGAGTAACCACACTCTTCAGCACAAGAGATAGTAGCTGTTAAATAGTAGCTACCTCTTGGTAAACCAAAGAAATTAAAACTTCCATCACTATTTGAATAGGTAAATTTTAGATAGTTATAGAGACGACTATCTGATTTTGTTAATTTATAACCACCTAAATAGCTATCTCTATACCACTGTTGTGAGTAAGTAGTAACAGGATTGAGCCAAAGCTTTATTTTCCCTTTGGTATATTTCTCTCCAGTATGAACATTCTCTAAATAGATTTTACCACTAAGTGTACTTGAACCTCGTTTAGCAAGATGACG
>JALSQJ010000147.1 GCA_026985495.1 Campylobacteraceae bacterium | reverse complement strand
AAATAGTTGGTAACTTTTGAAACCGTATAAATTTTAACAATAGAGGAGTCAATATCACTCTTTGCAGAAACAAAAGAGAAGATAAAAGCTATAGTAGTCAATAGTTTTAAAAAAAAATTCATGTAATACCTTAAGTTAATTTGAGTGTAAGTATATATGTAAATAGTTAACCATTAAACAACGTAATACTAATCAAAGGATATAATATCTAAAAAAATTTAGGAGTTGTATTAATATGGCAACAATTTCAATGGGCGACCTTAAAAAAGGTGTACGTTTAGAGTTAGATGGTAACCCTTATAGAGTAGTAGATTTTCAACATGTAAAACCAGGAAAAGGTGCAGCATTTGTAAGATGTAAAATTAAAAATCTATCAACAGGTAAAGTAATAGAGAAGACTGTTCATGCAGGAGATAAGTTTGAAACTCCAGATTTAGAGCAAAAAACAATGCAGTACCTTTATGACGATGGTGAGATGTTACAGTTTATGGATACAACAACCTATGACCAAATTGGTCTTACTCATGAACAAGTGGGAAAAGATACTTTTGATTTTATGATTGATGGTATGGAAGCTGAGATTCTTTTTCACAATGGAAAAGCCATCTCTGTAGAGATTCCACAAACAGCAACTTACACAGTTGTTGAGACACCACCAAACTTTAAAGGTGATTCACAAGGTGGTAAAAAACCAGCAACTCTTGACTCTGGAGCTGTTGTTCAAGTCCCTTTCTTCATTTTAGAAGGTCAAAAAATTGTGGTTGACACCATTGAGGGCAAATATTTAGAAAAAGCTAAATAGATAAGGGGTTATTAATCCCTTATCGCTTCTGCGTCTAACTCCCCAGACTTCAATTTTTTCGTGTAATCTGTTAGCATCTTACGAACATCTCCAGACATTATAATTAGTCCAAATAGGTTTGGAATAGCTAGAGCCAAAAAGAGTGTAGAGGAGAAATCAACCATAAGCCCTGTATCCATAACCGTTGCAATGACAATAAACCCTAAGAAAATAAGTTTATAGATAATAGAAGATTTTGCCCCAAAGAGATAAACCCATGCTCTCTCACCATAGTAAGACCATGAAATCATCGTTGAAAAAGCAAACATAAAAATAGCAAACCCTAAAATGGTAGGAAACCATGAGACAACCGAACCAAATGCTGTTGAGGTTATCACTGCTCCTTGTTTTGCTGCAATCGCTGCATCTAACACTTCTGTTCCTCCAAGGTAAGAGCCTGTTAAGATAACCACTAATGCTGTCATAGTACAGACCACAACGGTATCGACAAAAGGTTCATATAGTGAAACTAACCCTTGACGAATAGGATACTTTACACGTGAAGCTGAATGAGCAATCCCTGCTGAACCTAACCCTGCTTCATTAGAGAAGACAGCTCTTTGAAAACCTTGTACCATTGCACCAAAAAGACCACCTGCTACAGCTGTTGGTGAAAATGCTTCTCTAAATATGAGTGCAAAAGCATCAGGAATAGATGTAAAATATGTTCCTAAGACCCAAAAAACCATCAAAAGATAGAAGACAACCATCAATGGAACTATCTTTTCAGCAACATGTGCAATCCGTTTAATCCCTCCAATAATCACTAAACCTGTAACAAATGCCATAATTACCCCAAAAGCCCAAGGGTAATCGTTAAAAATAGGAATTTGACCTTGAACAATGCTAAGAGATTGAGAGATTTGAAAGGTATTTCCTGCTCCTAATGCTCCTAAAATCATAAAGAAAGCAAAAATCATCGCTATAGCTTTACCTATTTTCCCCATACCTTTGTCGGCTAGACCACGAGAGAGGTACTCCATTCCTCCACCAATAATAGTTCCATCGGGTAAAAATTGACGATATTTAATTGACAAAGTAACTTCGGTAAACTTCAATGTCATACCTAAAAAACCAGCCAATATCATCCAAAAAGCAGCCCCTGCCCCACCTAAAGAGATAGCAATTGAGACAGCTGCAATATTACCAATTCCAACTGTAGCAGAGAGTGCTGTTGCCAAAGATTGAAATGGAGATATAACCCCTTTGTCCTCTCGGGTCTTATATTTTCCCCTTACAATTGCCAAAGAGTGTCTAAACATACGAAGATTTACAAATCCCATTTTTAATGTCAAATAGACTCCACTAACAATAAGTAGTGCCACCACAAAAGGGAAAGTAACCCCCTCAATTTGGTTAAAAAAGATATCAAAAAAGAGTATGTTATTAAACAAATCGTTAATCAATAAAAAGAGTTCTTTCATCTGTTTTCCTATTTTATAAAATAATAGTTAATATTGTATATTAAAAAATCTTATCCTAAATGAAAAATTCATCAACTTTAGATAAAAAAGTTCACACTTACCACATAAGGAGTAGATAGATCTATATTGCCTACTAATGTTTAACTAATTCAAGTATGTTATAATTTATCTAATTCAAGAATAAAGGTAGCCAAATGATGAAGATATTACTGTTGTCTCTCTTTTTATTGTTCTCTCTTCATGCCGATGAAGCCTTATCTGAACTTTT
>JALSQJ010000146.1 GCA_026985495.1 Campylobacteraceae bacterium | reverse complement strand
TTTAAAAATATAAATGCATCTAAAGTAGCACAATAATATTTACTAAAAGAGTATAATCAATAAAAAATTAAGGATACAAAATGGACGCACTAGAAAAAGAGTTTTCGCAAAGAAAAGATGAGATTAAAAAAGCTGTAGAGTTACTTTTTAAAGCTAATATGAAATTCACCGATTGGGATATTCCTGAAGTAGATGATCAAAAGGCATCAAAAATGTTAATTGAAATTATAAAAGAGTCAATTAGTGAAATTGAGCAAGATATTGAGAGTGGAAAGTATAAGAACTATTAAAAGAGTTTGATATAAAATTAAGATAAATTAACTGTTCCTATTTTAACAAATAGGAGCATTGTCTTCAAAAAATATCTATTTCTTCCCTCTTCTACTTTCTCTTATGTTATAATCTTTAAAAAAACTAGGAGATACTATGAGTTTTGAATTAACAGCTGAAACTATTTTATTAATATTAATGGGTGTAGCAGTTGGTGCTTTATTGATGTACCTTAAATCACTACTAACCATTAGAAAACACAAAAAAGAGCTAAATGAATATAAAGCACACTTAGAGAGACAGATGAAAATTACCGATGCTGGAAATGCCACATTGGTTAAAGAGTTAGAAAAGACTAAAAAAGAGAATGAAAATCTTAGAATTTCAGTCAAAACACTTGGTCAAAAGCCTGGACGTGCAGAGCTTAGACTTTTAAATATTTATGATACAGCTCTTAGAAAAATGATGTCTCAAGCACCTGGTTTCTCTTCAGCATGGGAGAATTCACTGCAAGAGGCAGAACGTGATTATGAAGCTAATGAGACTGGCTTAAAAAGCATTGTTGGTAGAGTATTTGGTTCTAGTACAAGTGTCACTAGTGATAATTCAGATATTCATAAATTAGAACATAAAAGATAAACCCTCTTTACAAAACTCCTTTTTTGATTTATAATTAAGAAAAAACAAAAAAGGAACTAGCATGTTAAGATATATTTTTACTCTATCTCTACTACTTCTCTTTATGGGGTGTACTCCAAAATCTACTATTGTTCTCTCTGAAACACTACCTAAAGAGCCTATATCTACCTCTACTATTCAAAAAATACCCATACCTGTTAGAGATATTGGGTACAAGCAACTAAAAAGTAAGCTCTTTACTACACAAAAAGAGTTTGATAACTTATTAAAGAAAATAGAGCTACAAAAAAACTGGAAACATAAAAAGAACTTTATAGACTCTTTAACACTTCTACCTATAGATTTTACAAACTACAATCTACTTCTCTATCGTCTTAGTAAAAAATCTGATGCAACCGTTTTAGCAGTTGATGCTCCAAAAGGGACTAAGAAGCATATTATTATTGAAATAGGAGAAGATAATATAGAGACCAACACAACCAAAACAGCATACTATGCTCTTGCCTACAAAGTTGCAAAATCGGTTAAAGAGATTACTTTTAACAATGGTAGTAAAAAAGAGATTATTCAAAATATAGACTCTAATTACAATAAAAAACAAGAGGTTCCAGAAGAGTGTTTAGAGTGGTACGATGGCTGTAACAACTGTGGAAAGGTAGGACCGGACAATGATATTGTCTGCACAGAGCGTTACTGTATTCATCATGATAAGTTTAAATGTACTAAATGGAAAAGTAAAAAGAATGAATAAATAGTTAAAAAAATCATTACTATTTCTCTTTAATCTAAAATAAGTATAATAGATAAGAAGAATAAAGGGAAATAGAAAAATGGTCACTTCAAAAAGAATTTTAATAGGATTAACCCTACTGCTTACAACAGGTTGTATTCAACCATCTACAGATGGAAAAATAAACTACAACACTCAAACCAACAAACCACTCACCTTTCATACCAATGAGCATAGTTTTATACATTCACTCAAAGACTCCTCCACTCTTGAAGAGCGAAATAGCTATTTAGATGAGTTTTTACTAAAATCAGATATGCAGTGTGCAAACTACCTAAATAAACCTCTACAAAAACCTATAGAGTCTCATAAAAATGACTCTCTATATGTGAGTATTGCCGATACAGTTAGTACTATTTTTGGATTAAACTATATCACAAACACAGCAAAAGCTGTCTTTTTAGATAAAGAGACCAAAAATAGAACAGAAGAGAGAAATGCCTACGCCAATGCACTCTCTCCAGAGATGAGAAAAGGTGTCGAAATAGGTCGTGCAAGATTTGCAAAAGAGCTTCAAAAAAGAAAAGCTCTTCCATTAGAAAAATACACTATTAACCAGCTGAAATCTGATACTTTAAAATATGACAAACAGTGCAACTTAGAGTATGGTCTTATTGAAATTAACCGAGCTTTAAAAGATATGCAACATCAAATTAACACAGAAGTAGTTGTCAAAAAAGAGCCAAAACTTACCCTTGACCCAAAAACTATAAAAGCAAAAGTTGAACAAGCAACTCAAGAGGTAGAGGCAAAAAAAATAGAAGTAAAAAAAACAGAAGAAGAGAGAGTAGAGATAAAAAAAGAGGCTAAAATGCCAACAAGTAAGATGAATATTTAATCTTTACTATCTCAAAGCCTCAAAAATCTTAAATGTCTGTCGATGCTCTTTTACATCGTGACAACGAACAATAGAGGCTCCATTCTCTACAGCTTTTAGATGAATGGTTAATGTTCCTGCTAAACGCTCATGAATTGGGGTTGGTATAATCTTATCTATCATAGACTTTCTACTCGCCCCAACCAATACTTCGCAACCAAACTTTTTAAAGTGAACCATATTTTTAATAAGAGTAATGTTATGCTCTAACGACTTTCCAAAGCCTATACCTACATCTAAAATAATATCTTCTTTACACATTCCCAACGCTTCACACCTCTCAATTCGTTCTTGAAAGAAATTAGATACCTCTACTATAACATCATCATAATATGGGTTATTTTGCATTGTTTGTGGTGTTCCTTGCATATGCATAATGCAGAGTTTTGCACCATATTTAATAGCTAACTCTACTACTTCATCATCACTTGCACCTGTAATATCATTAACAAAATTAAAACCACTCTTTAGAGCATACTCAATTACAGATGGAGTATAAGAGTCAATAGAGAAAGAGACCCTCTCATATAGTTTTTTAGATTTTATAGCATCACAAATAGGTTTAATCCGTTCTAGCTCTACCTCTTCTAAGACCTCATCAGCATTAGGACGACTAGAGACTGCACCAATATCAATAATATCAGCCCCCTGCTCTATCATAGACTCTATCTCTTTAATAGCGTCACCATCTTTAAAGCGTGAACCTTCAAAAAAACTATCATCGTTAGCATTAATAATACCCATAATCTTTAGAGGATACTCTTTAACTTTTAAAAACTGTTGCAACTCTTTAGCTAAAGTTTTTAAACCAAAAGGTTGAGCCAACTCCTTTTTAGATAGTATCTCAATATGTTTCCGTGTGCCAACTAAAAGGCAATCATAAATATCATTTTCACACGTTATAACCCCAGATGGTGTTGCTAATTCTGCTCCAATGCTTAGTGCATCTTGTTTTAAAATATTTACAGCAGGAGTTTTTAAATCTTTAATATAAAAATAGAGCAACTCCATCTTTTTAGCCATGATAGATATACCACCACCATGAACCTTTAGTTTTTTTAAAAAAGCTTTTTTCTCATAAATAGTATTAAGCTGAACAATCTGCATCTTATCTTCTCTTTTTAGCCAATAGTTTTAAGAGCAGTGTGTTTAAAATAAAACTTGTCGGAGAACCCATATCTAACGCTTTAATAGTATCGGAAAATAGTTTTAATGTCTGCTCATCTAAGTTGTACTTACCTGATTTCATCGCTTGTAATGAGATTTTCTCTACCAATTTTTGACACTCTCCAGAAGAGATACGACTATTTGCTTGTGTAAATTCATAGAGTTTTGCCAAATTTAAGTTCTCTATATCTAAAGCGAAATCATCTTCTTCAGCCTCTTCATTTAAAACCATAACAGGTAGTCGTGACTGAATGGTAGCTAAAAGTGCTGACTTTGACTCGGTGATAATAATAAAAGCTTTATTTTTAGGAGGCTCTTCTATGATTTTAAGAAGTCTATTTTGAGCAATATCTGAAAATTTTGGAGCAATAAGAATAATGTAGTTTAACACTTCACTTGAGATATAGGCTTTTGCAATTGCTAATTGAGCATGTTCTACTAAAAACTCTTTAGGTTTGCCTTTATCATCTTCACTTCTTATAACTGTAAACTGTTCACTTGTTCGTTGAGCTTCAAACTCCTCTAAAAGAGTATTGGCATGATAGGTAATAAAAATTCCAGAGGCTAAACGCATGGTTTAATCTATTGTTATCTCACCATAGAGTGCTGCATCTATAGTTTTGTTAAAAAGTTTAAAGAGCTGAATCATCTTAATATCTAACGATGAGTTCCCACCACGTAAGTAGAATGAGTTAGGAACATCTCCATCAATAATCCACAAAAGGTTCTCATCGTTTCTAAAAGCAAATTTGGTGTAGTGACTATCTGCTGAACCAATATACCAAATGAAGTAACCATTAGGGTAAGAGATTTCAAGCATATCCTCTAACAGATCTAACTCTTGGGTATTTTTCATTCTGTCAAGGTTTGGAAACATAGACTTTAGTGTATAGACAGGCAGAAAAGGTCGTTCATTTTGTAAACTATTTATTTTACTTGCTACATACTTAGCGTACCACCCTCTTTTATCATCAGTCAAAAGAAGAATGGTCTGACCCTCAATAATCTTATTAACAGCTGTTTGAACTACAGGAACCCAGTCGTAACGACACTCTTCCATCCATGAGAACGAAGAGTCCTCTTCTCGAATGGTATCTAGTGTCCAGCTTAAAATTGATTTCATATAGCTACTACTTATCCAAATTGTAAGCGTTATGGAGTGTACGAACAGCTAATTCAGCATACTTTTCAGAAATAATCATAGAGACTTTAATCTCTGATGTTGAAATCATCTCAATATTAATGCTCTCATTTGCCAAAGCACAAAATGCTGTTGAAGCCACACCAGAATGTGACTTCATACCAACACCCACAACTGAAACTTTACAGACAGAGTCATCTAAATCCATACCACCAATATCATGGTCAAACGCTTCAATTACAGCTTTTGCCTCTTTTAGTTCACTAGCAGGAACAGTAAAACCTAAATTGGTCTTTCCATCTGATGAAGCATTTTGAATAATAACATCAACATTAATCTGTGCTTTTGCCAACTCTGTAAAGATTTCAGCTGCAATACCAGGTTTATCTGAAACCTCTCTTATTGTTACTCTTGCTTGATTTCTATCTAAGGCGATACCACTTACTAAAACTGCTTCCATCTCTTCTGTCTCCTCTGCTATTACTGTTCCCTCTGCATCCGAGAAAGAACTCTTTGCTACAATCTTTACATTTAACTTTTTTGCCAACTCTACTGAACGATTCTGTAGAACTTTTGCTCCCAATGAAGCTAGTTCCAACATCTCATCATAAGAGATAAAATCCATCTTTTTTGCTTTTGGCTCAATTCGTGGGTCGGTGGTATAGATACCATCTACATCTGAATATATCTCACATGAATCTGCATCTAATGCCCCTGCTATAGCAACGGCTGAAAGGTCTGAACCTCCACGCCCAAGGGTTGTAACTGAACCCTCTGCATTAATACCTTGAAAACCAGAGACAATAACCACTTTACCACTCTTAATCTCTTTTTGCATAGCCGTAGGGTCTATAGACTCTATTCGTGCATAGGTATGAGAATCGTCAGTCAAAATTCCTGCTTGACGACCTGTCATAGCTATAGCGTCAACACCATTTTCTTGTAGTGCAATTGCCAAAAGAGCAGCTGTAACGCGTTCTCCTGAACTTAGCAACATATCCATCTCTCGTTTAGATGGAGTTTCTGAAAAGTGTTTTGCAAAATCAATTAACTTATTGGTCTCACCACTCATTGCTGAGACTACAACGACAATATCGTTACCCTCACTTTTAGCTTTTGCTACTCTTGAAGCTACATTTCCTATTCGCTCCAAATTACCAACACTGGTTCCACCATACTTATGCACTATCAACATTGTCTATATGCCCCTCTTTAAAAAAATGTTCTATAACACGTCTATAGATGTGTCGTTTAAAATAGGTTGCTTTTTTCAGCAACTGTTTATACTCTACATATTTGTAATCTTCAAACTCTTGGTCATGGTAACTCTCAAGGTCTATTTTAGCTCCATCATGTAATTTAACTAAAAAATACTTCTGTTTCTGTCCATCAAAAGGGTACATTTTACGTGCTTTAACACCTACAGGAAAGTCGTAAGATATCCAATATGGATACTCAGCAATAATATCTACTTCATTGCATCCTATCTCTTCTTTTAGCTCACGCAATAGAGCTTCTTCAGGGGTTTCACCCTCATCAATACCACCTTGGGGAAATTGCCATGTATTCCGAACATCGGAACGTTTACCTAAAAAAAATTCACATTTCTGTGGATAAGTTGAAGAGAGTATAACAGCTGCGACATTTGGTCTATATCGCTTCTTCTGCATTATTGTATTACTCATCTTTCATCATTATTTCGATAAAATTTTATCGAAATCTTAATTAAGACTACCCCAAAATATGGTGAAAAAATGCTACTCTATATCCACATTCCCTATTGTGATTCTAAATGCTACTACTGCTCATTTAACTCCTATGTTGATAAGTTTGATACACGAAAAGACTATATGTTGGCTTTAGAGAAACAGCTCAATTTTGAGTTAAAGCGATTTAAAGTTCAACCTCATACTATTGAAACTATTTTTATTGGAGGAGGAACACCTTCAACTATTGACCCTACTCTTTATGAACCTATCTTTAAAGCTATTTCACCATATTTAAAAAAAGATGCTGAGATAACTAGTGAAGCCAACCCCAACTCTGCTACAAAAGAGTGGTTAAAAGGTATGTTTAATTTAGGAGTAAATCGTATCTCTTTTGGTGTTCAGAGTTTTAACAGAGATAAACTAAAAAACTTAAATAGAGCTCACTCTTCCAAACAAGCTATAGATGCTATAAAAATAGCTCATAAAATTGGATTTAAAAACCTCTCTTTAGACCTAATCTACAACTATCAAGGCGATACTAAAGAGCTACTAAAAGATGATATTACAAAAGCATTTCAACTACCAATTAACCACATTTCAGCATATGAACTTACTATTGAGAGTGGTACAAAATTTGCCTCAACTCCAAAGGTTAGACAAGAGAGTGATGAGTTAGCTTTTTTTGTAACAGAAGAGATAGAGAGGCATGGATTTAAACAGTATGAGATTTCAAATTTTGGGACTTATGAGAGTATCCACAATAGAGGTTATTGGGAGCTTAAAGATTATATAGGTGTAGGGGCAGGAGCAGTTGGTTTTTTACAAGATACCCGTTACTACCCAACTAGAGAGATTGACCTCTACATAAAAGAGCCTCTAAATATTCATAAAGAGAGATTAATAGAAGAGGAGCTACTCACAGAAAGACTCTTTTTAGGATTACGCTCAAACATTGGAGTCGATGAAAAAGTTTTAACTAGAGCAATGAAAAAACGAGCCGATTTTTTAGTTGAGAAAGAGAAGTTGGAGTACAACAGTAATTGTTACTATAACCATAACTATTTTATTGCCGATGAGTTGGTTCTTTATATTTTAGATTAAATAATTTTATGCAATTTTTAAGAATAGATACTATAATCTACTCATAACACAATAGTAACACAATCTTAAATTATACTATTTAAAGATATTACAAAGGAAAAATTATGATTAAAAAAACTGCATTGGCACTATGTTTGATTTTACCCTCACTTATTCAAGCAAATAGTACTCTTCAACCTACTCTACAATTTGGTTATGATTGGGGAGGAAAAACCTTAGCAACTGTTTATCACCCAAATAATACTACTAAAATTAGAGCTGGTTCAGGGATAGATTTAGAGATGGGTGCTACTGTTGGAGATGATATAGGAGCCTTTGAGATGCAATTTCTAATAGGCTACAAAGTTGATTCAGACTCAGCAAGTAATGGTGATGTTACATGGGATGTTGTTCCATTTACAGCTCTTGGTATTCTTAAAAGTAACAGATGGAGATTTGGTGGAGGAGTAACCTACCACTTAAACCCACACATTTCAGGAAGCTTTTCAGGGTACGATAATGGAGTCTATTTTAACGACAATGTCAATGACCGATATGATAATGCACTAGGTGGTGTAGCTCAAATTCAATATCAAATGACAGACAGCTGGAGAGTTGGGCTTAAAGGGACGCTTATTGAATATAAACTTAAAAATGACTCATCAGTAACAGCAAATGGGAACAATATTGGAATTAATTTTAGCTACAACTTTGGAGATTAAAACTATCTAATCTCTAAATATCTACTCTCTTTAGAACTCCACTCAAAACTATATTTTTTTCTAATATCTCCCTCTGTAGTCTCTGCAATGAGACTATAAGAGAAAGGTAGGGTCTCAATATCAATTCTACTGTTAGCTTTAATTCTAATTTTTCCTATATGCTCTTGAGATGTAGGAAGCCAAAAGAGTTCAATAGCTCTATTTTGTAATATTGATGATTTTATCTCTAGTGCATAGAGTCTATTTTCTCTAGCATCACCTATAAGTAAAAACTTACCTCTATTGCTACTTAGAAGTTTAATAGTTAATGCATCTACCCCTTCCATACGCTCTAAAATCTTTTTTGTTTTTATATCAATATGATAAATTACCCCTCTATTGGTATGGTAATCGCTCTCATCTATAGCTGAAACCCAAAGGGTATTATCACTACAATCATACTCAACAGATGTTATGCCATAGGGATTATCTGCTCCTGCTTTAACATCATCTAAAGTTAGCCAAATAGATAGATTTCCAGAGTTGCTATCTACTCTATATATATTTTTCTGAAACTCAAAGGTATGCTCTTTAATAGAGATATAGGGCATTGGTGCTAAAAAGATATCTCCACTAGGTGTTAAACTATAGGTAGAGAAGTGGTCAAACTTCTCCCATGTTTTTAGGTGTAACACTTTTGTTAAACCACGACCATATCGAAATGCCAATCCTCTATAGGCTTTTTGAGACAAATCAATAGCAATAGGTTGAGGTATTCTAAGTTTTTGTAAAAAATTGGGATGTTTTGCACACGACTGCTGACGACCAAACACTCCAAGGCTCTCATTTTGTTTAACAACTCTACTAGAGGCTTTTAACTCTTTTACAAACCAAGCTATACCAATAACCAATATTAAAGAGAGTAGAATAGGTATATATCTCTTCACCTCTACTCCTTATAATCTACAGGAACGAACATTGGTCCAACACTACAAGGAAACTTTTTTACAACCAACTCACCACTCTCTAGGCGTGTATCTGCCCAACAGTACTCATGACCCTCTCGTGCATCATTTTTAATGCGTGGGACATACCAAATAACAATATCTTCACCCTCTATAGACTCATGTTCATCAAGGTAGCGTTCCACTCCATCTTCATCTAATTTACAACATGAGCCAAGAGTTAAAAGCTCTCTGCTCCCCTCCTCCTCTTTAAATTTGGTGACAAAAAGTGTTGCATTATCTCCTCTGCTATTATCATGAAATTGACCACGATTTGGTTCAATGTAGTACCCTCCAACTCTATAGAGGTATCGGTTTTTAAAATAGCTCTTTGCATCTCTTTGAAAATCCTCTCCCTCAACTAGCCATCTTTTCCAAGAGCCATCATACTTAAAAAAAGAGTTATCTTTAAGTGCCATATCTATTCTCATAACAGGTCTATAGATTGCATTCTCTCCACACCCACGACCAATATTGACCCCAACAACTCTAAATGAACCATCTCTATAGAACTCAAAACGATTCTCATAACGATAGTTACATGCCATTGGCCATTTAGGGTTTCTAAAATCTTGACTAATAGAGAAACCTACCTCTCTATTATCTCTTATAATTGATTTTATTTGTGGTATATTAAAGGCTAAAACAACAGAAGTAGAGAACATTGGACACCCCATTGCATCGTTATAGCCAAAGTAGAACTCATCTCTACTCCCCTTAACATACTCCAACTGACGACCTGCTACATAGCTATCTGACAACTCATCTAAATTTAACTCTCCTCTACCTCTATAGGCAACATGCCAATCAACAATTTTAGCTGACTTTAAAATAGCATCTCCCTTAAATGTCGCATCAATAATCTCTAAACCATCGGAACCAGTAATACGATACTTTAGACTCCAACCATCTTTAGAGTAAGTTGTATCTCTCTTACAGTATTTCTCCATAATCTCACGATTTTGAAAAGCTCTCTCAGAGATACAAGCAGGGGTTGTAGTCTTTCCTAGCCCTGCCCATTTTGCAGATGTTAATCTTAAATCAGTCAAATCAACAATTGCCCAAAGAGCCTCCTCTCTATCATGATAAGAGAATGTAGGAGCAACACAGAGGTGATTC
>JALSQJ010000145.1 GCA_026985495.1 Campylobacteraceae bacterium | reverse complement strand
TTATTAAAAAGTTGAGAATTTAAAAGGGTATATTTTAGCTCTTTTCTGCTCTCTAAATTTTCCAATAACACCTTTGCAAATGCATCTATATATTTAGCAACTTGTTCAATACTCTCTAAATTATATGCCGATTGTGTCACATCATACGACTCTTGTTCATAGTAGTCACCATAAAACTCTACTAACTCTTTTCCCATACTTAAAGTATTCTCTTTTAGACTTAAATCTTTTAAAATACGAGGATAATCCCAACCAGAAGCAGGTTCAACATGTTGTGAAGCCACCATAATTTTTGCATTTTCTCGTAACTGATAGGCTACCTCAAACATGCCCATAAGACAAGCATCAAAACCTAAAATATCTATAGAGACATCTACATCTAACGCTTTTTGAAGTTCAATATTATCCAAAAAATCTTTAGCAGAGTCATCAAAAGAGATAGCAATATCTTCTATCTCCTCTTTTGGAACAAAATAGCGTTCACGTTTTGCATTGTAAACATCAAAATCATCAACCCCTGTACCATGAGACCAAATCACCACTATTAGCTTATCAGAGGAGTAGGCTCTAGCTGATGATTCAATAAATGATTTCAAAATCTTTGGGTCACCAGAGTTTGTCTCACCCAAGTGAGCTATCTCCTCCATCTCCCCATCTTTAATATGATAACGAATTGTCTCTCGCATATCAACAAACTCCCAACGGTCAAGCTGTACCACCACATCAATTTGACTACCTATCGAACCTTTTTTAAGTGACTCTAAATCCTCTTCGGCAGAATTATTTAAATTATTATCGGCTGACATGTAAATTAATAGGGTTGTGGTCATTTTGTCTCCTTGGTTCTAATTAATCTATTTCACTTTTCTATACCTTCAAACTCTCAACCATCTCATAGACATTACCAAACCATGCTAACTCATAATTAAAGCCCATAACTTGGAACATACCATATGAGGCAGATTTTAATACTGCCGTCTCATCTATGATTTGGACAAAGGTAGATAATATCCTCATTTTCATCAACTATCAATATTTCACCTAAAAGATTAAGCAGTGCTTGTAGTTGTTTAACAGCAAACTTTAAGATGTAGTTATAAAATAGAGTCCTAAAAAGTCACCTTATAATGTTGTTAACACTTCAGATTCATTATTAACTACACTATTCTCATCTACAATATTCACCTCATGCTCTTGACACTCAATTAATGCTTCTGTACCTAAAATAGTATTTGGTTCACTATCTAAGTTGCCAATCTGTTTAAACAATTTTAACCAATATGGTGCCTCCTCTTGAGAATTAATATCTAATGCAGAAAAAACATTAATAGCAAAATCACTCATATTTGGCATAAGAGGGAGATAGACAGACAATCCATGTGCATTTTCAAAGTTGTTGGTCTGATTTATAACCATTACATCATCAAGAGATTTCAGCAGAGCATCTGCACTCTTAACAATATCTTCATCACCTATATAATGTTCTTTGGTTAAAAGAGTAAAGTGTTTTAAGTCTCGATAAATCTGCTCATTATTCTGATAATCAAATGTTTGTGTTTCATCAACAATAGGCAAAAATACACCTCTCATATTTGACTCTTTACGTAAAATAGTATGAGCCAAACAGTTCATGCTAGAGGCTACTCTTTTAAGCTCTTTAGTACGAATGGCAGATAGTGTAACTTTTAATCCTCTATCTTCTGAATAAGAGGTAACAAAACTTTCAACTATAGATTTTGAAACCTCTTCATTACTCGCATTTGGATTATCGACTAAAAAATTTACTAAAGCTGTGTAGTCCCACCCTTTTCCAGGCTCTAACTCTTCTGAAGCAACTATGACCTCTGCATGGTCTCGCAGTTGATAAGCGACCTCCAGCATTCCCATTAAACAAGCATCAAAACCTATAATATCAAGTTTTTTACCTAAATCAACAAAGACATCTTTTAGTTCAAGATTATCAAGAAAATCTTTTGATTCATCATCAAATAGAATTGCCCTAGCTTCAACAGTCGAAACACTCCGTTTAGGCTCTCCTTTTTCAATACTAAAATGTTGCATTAACTCCTCTACACGTTTCATTCGTACTTTTTGAGAAAACATAGAGGGTTGATTACCCAAGGTAGGTGAAGTATGAACAGAACGCATAGTTACATTGGTAACATTATTCTCATAACCAGGAAAAAGTTCATCTCTAGTTCCTCCACCATGATTCCATAAAACAGCTATATTACGCTGGGCTTCATGGTTCTGAATTCCCCATTTTAAAAACTCTGTTAAGGTATTGGAGTCACCTGTATTTGTCTCACCAAGATACTCAATAGACTCTTTAATACCATTACGTATTACATACCGTTTTGTTGTGCTATCTCTAGCATTACGTGATTGGTCTTGTTGTACCAATATGGTCAACTCATCACCTGTACTTTGAACAGACATCATCTCTTCAATATCAGCATTTCCAAATGTATCTAAATCGTTGTCTCCAGCTATAAAAACCATTAAATTTGTTGTCATACTATATCCTTTTTTACTAAATAGTCTAACTACTATACATTCTATAACAATTATCATTAACTAATGGTTT
>JALSQJ010000144.1 GCA_026985495.1 Campylobacteraceae bacterium | reverse complement strand
CATGCTATTTGGCATATCCTCTCGACAGTTTCTATTTATTTTCTATATCGATACTATAAATCTGAAAAACTTATGTAATTATTAAACTATTTAGTTTTTTTAGTAGATATTGCAAAAGGGACTCTAAATCCCTTTGTTTTGTATGTGGTATATGTTATGAACAGTGACCACCACCACAACATCCACCAGATGACTCTTTTGGTTTTGTCTCTACAGCAATTCTAATATCTTCTCCATCTTCAGTTACTGTAAACATATGTTTTTGACAGAATTTTTGATTCATGTAACTCTCCATAAGAAGGGCTTCTTGAAGGGCTTCATCTTTTGAAGCAAACTCCATGCTATTCTCATAAGCACTTTTTTTAAAACATCCACACTCTAGCTCTACGTTAATTTTTGACACTGTTATCCTTTAGGTTGATTTTTGCGATAATATCAAACTTCTCTTAACTTTAAGTTAAAATAGGATAAAAATAGTCTTAATTAAAAAAATATTTCTCAAGGGTTCTAAAATGACAATGAAGTTTGATGTTAAAGAGATAGAGAGTGTATGTACCTATTGTGGTGTGGGTTGTGACATTACAGGGGTGGTAGAGAAGAATAGAATCACTAAAATCTATGCCCAAAAAGATGGGGTAGTCTCGCAAGGTAAACTCTGTATCAAAGGTAAGTTTGGTTTTGATTTTGTTGATTCTGATGAGAGAGTTCGTGAACCTCGTATTAGAAAAACATTTTTAGATAAGAACCCTACCATTAAAACAATGTTTGAAGATAAGATGAAAATTTTTGATGATACCTTTTGGACATGTGACCTTGATACAGCTACCTCTATTGCGTCAATGAAACTTCAAGAGATAAAAGAGACCTTTGGAGGTGATAGCTTTTGTGCCATTGGTGGAGCTAGAACCAACTGTGAGAGCTCTTATAGTTTTCAGAAATTTTGTCGTGAAACGATGGAGTCTCCTCATGTAGATAACTGTGCAAGAGTTTGTCATTCACCAAGTCTAAAAGGTATGAGAGCCACTATTGGAGAGGGAGCAGCCACAAACCCTTATAATGATATTTATGATTGCGAATTTATGTTGGTGATTGGTTCAAACACAATGGAGGCTCATCCTATTGTCTCTAACCGAATGATTGACATGGCAAAGAAGCATAACAACTTAGCTATTATTGATGTGCGTGAGACCAAAATGGTAAAGTATGCAAAGCATAACTGTATTATTCCATATGAAGCAAATCTTTTAGTTTTAAATATGATGACCTATGTTATTTTAAATGAAGAGATTTATGACAAAGATTTTATTGACAACCGTACCAAAGGGTTTAATGAGTTTAAAGAGAAAATTCTTAATGACCCTTATGCTAACCCTAAGTTTTTTGAGCAGATTGAGGGGTATGAGTATTTGGCTAAGATGATTCCTAATATTGCTCGTGAGTATGCTGTTAAGAGGTCAATGATTTTTTGGGGGCTTGGTATTACAGAGCATCTTGATGGTTCACATGCTGTTATGGCAATTACCCACTTAGGATTACTTACAGGAAATATTGGAAAACGTGGAGTAGGATTAATGCCTCTTCGTGGTCAAAACAATGTTCAAGGGGCGTGTGATATGGGTTGTTTACCATACTTTGCACCTGACTATGAGCAACCTAAAGTAGAGGGGTTGATGACACCACAACTTATTGATGCTATGATAGATGGCAAGATTAAAGCGTTGCTCAACATGGGTGAAGATATTACTCATATTCACCCTAATCTTAATAAGATTGATAGGGCAATAGAGAATTTAGAGTTTATAATGGTTCAAGAGCTTTTTATGACAGATATTGCTAAAAGAGCAGATATTATTATTGGTGTTAAATCTGCATATGAGAAGACAGGAGTCTATGTAAATGCAATGAGACGACTTCACCTCTCTCAACCTCTAGTTCAGACCGATTTACCTGACGATTGGGAGGTCTTAAAAGAGCTAACCAATAAGCTAGGTGGAGAGTTTAAACATGAGACAAGTGAAGAGGTGTGGGACGAGGTTACAAAAGTAGCTCCAAAACGCTTCTCTGGGGCTCAATACTATAGACTTGCAAGGCATAGAAAACGTGGTATGCAGTGGCCTGTCTATTTAGAAGATACCCCAATCTTGCATCTACTTGATTTTAGAACTGATGATGGTTTGGGTCGATATGTATATAAGCAGTATGAACCAAGAGGAATGGTTAAAGAGATTTTAGATAAAGAGTTTTTTAGAGATGGGTTAGATGGTTTCTACCTTACTACAGGGCGAACTTTGGCACACTATAATAACTCAGCACAGACGAAACAGACACAAAAGCTATACAACAACCACAGTGAAGATATTATCTTAGCGTCAGTAGAAGATGAGGGTAAATTTGGTGATAGAGTAATTTTAAAAACGGAGTATGGTGAGACTTCAGTATTAAATGTAAAATATACTAAAAAAGTAAAACCAAGAACACTCTTTACTACTTTTCATCATGCACGTTCAAAAATAAATGCCATCTTTGGAGATGAAGCCGATGAACTTATTATGACAGCACGGTTTAAATCTTTAAGAGTTACAGTTATTTC
>JALSQJ010000143.1 GCA_026985495.1 Campylobacteraceae bacterium | reverse complement strand
TGAGTGGGGCTTTGTGTAAAAGAGAGATTTTTAAGATTGCTGATACACATGAGGCTTTGCTAATTGTTGATGAGGCTCACTCTTCAGGGGTTATTGGCAAAAGACTTTTAGGTATTTTTGAATACTATAATATCACACCACATGAGCGACATATTAAAATGGGGACACTGGGTAAAGCCTATGGAAGTTATGGAGCTTATATTTTAGCTTCATCTCACATTATATCCTTTTTAATTAATCGTGGGAAACCAATGATATACTCTACTGCACCATCTGTTATTGATACTGCTTTGGCACTGGTAAATATTGAAGAGGTGGCTCAAAACACTCAACACTATCTTAAAAAGATAAAAGAGCGACATGAGATTGTAAAAAATGAGTTAAATATAGAGCTAAACTCTCTTATTTTAGCTATTAAAATGCCATCAAATAGTTCAACAATTGAAAAACAACAAGAGCTTTTAGCAGATGGTTTTTTAATAGGGGCTATCCGTCAACCAACTGTCTCTACACCTATTTTGCGTATTATACCTCGAATTGGTAGTAGCGAAAAAAATCTCTATGCATTATGTCAAAAACTCAACAATAGATAAATTACGCTATAATTTAACCCTATTATTTTAAAGGATATACTCCATGGTTAATCGACTGATTAAGGGTTCTATTGTATTGGCACTCATTTTTGTAGTAGCTCTCTTTGCTGCATTTATCTATGCCTACAATGAAATTAAACTTGATGCTGATAAACTTATTAACTACAGCCCACCTACCTCTTCTATTATTTTAGATGACAAAGGTAACAAAATTGCTTATGTTTTTAAAGGGCAACATCGTCTATATGCTACTTACGATGAGATTCCTGGCTATGTTGTTGAGGCATTGATTGCTATTGAAGATACCCGTTTTTTTGAGCATAATGGGGTGAACCCTGATGCAATCATTCGTGCTGCTCTACGAAACTTTAAAGCAGGACATAAAGTTGAGGGAGGGAGTACACTTACTCAACAACTTGTAAAAAATACTATATTATCTAATGAGCGTAGCTATACTCGTAAGATTAAAGAGGCAATCTTATCTATGAAGATAGAGAATGAGCTAACCAAAGAGCAGATTTTAGAACGATACTTAAATGAGATGTTTTTTGGACATGGATATTATGGAATTAAAACAGCAGCCAAAGGTTATTTTAGAAAAGAGCTAGACCAATTAACACTTAAAGAGTCTGCTATGTTAGCAGGGCTTATGAAAGCTCCTAGCTCTTATGACCCTACTCGCCACTTAGACAAAGCATTAACTCGTGCAGGTACTATTTTAACAAGAATGAAAAAATTGGGTTGGATAAACAAAGAGACCTATCTTGATGCTATCAAAGAGATTCCTACAATTTATAAAGATACTCTAACTCAAAATATTGCACCTTATATTACTGATGAAGTGGTTAGACGACTAAAAAAGAAATTTCCAGATATCTACTCTGGTGGATATACCATATATACCACAATCAACATGGAAGAGCAAAAACTTGCAAGAGCAGCACTCAAATATGCTCATAGAAAAATTGTTAAAAAAAGACGAGAGAATATTAACAAAACAACGCTCAATGGAGCTTTTCTTGACGTTGAAAACTCAACAGGAGATATTAAAGCTATGGTTGGTGGGGTTGACTATAAAAAGTCTGCCTTTAATCGTGCAACAATGATGACCCGTCAACCTGGTTCTGCTTTTAAACCTTTTATATATCAAGTTGCTTTAGATATGGGCTACAATCCAGCTACCGAGCTAACTGATGTTGCACGAACTTTTCAATACTATAGCAATGGAAAACGTAAAATTTGGCGACCTAAAAACTACGAAAATAACTTTAAAGGGTTTATTAAACTACGTGAAGCATTGGTACATTCAAGAAACTTGGCTACCATTAATTTGGTTACAGAGATTGGACTTAAAAGAATTTTAGAGAAGCTAAAAGAGCTTAATATTCCTAAAATACCACAAGATATGTCTATTTCACTTGGTAACCTTGGTTTAAGTCCTGTCAAAATGGCACAGATATACTCTGCTTTTGCCAATGGAGGACATATGATAGAGCCAAGACTTATCTCTAAAGTTCTATCTCGAAATGGTACGGTAATTTATGAGAGTAAAACTCAAGAGATTGCAGATTTTACAACCCCTGAACAAGCCTACCTCATGACCGATATTCTACGAGATATTGTCCTAAGAGGTACAGGACGAAATGCCCAAGTTAAAGGTGTTGAGGTTGTAGGGAAAACAGGTACAACCAATAAAAATGTTGATGCATGGTTCTGTGGATACTCTCCTGCGAGAGAGGTTATTGTTTGGATGGGAAGAGACAACAATAGACCTATTGGACGGGGTGGTACAGGTGGGGGAACATCTGCTCCTGCTTTTGCCTACTTCTTTAAAAAGTTTTATCAGATGTACCCAAATATGCCTAGAAAATTCACTAGACCAGAGGGAGTATATAATGCTGTCAATGGAGTTATTACCGAACTCTATACCGAAACATCTCCTCTACCTGCACAAACTAAATCGGCTACCAATCCTGATAGCGACTATGACCTATTTTAACTCAAGAAGTTTCTCTTTAACTTCTTGAACGTGACCC
>JALSQJ010000142.1 GCA_026985495.1 Campylobacteraceae bacterium | reverse complement strand
TTGAGTGTTCCTAAAAGTGTAGTTGCTTTAGTAATGTAGTAACGAGGTTTTGGTCTATTTGATTTTATAATCTTCTCTACTACTTTAGCAACTGCAATAGGCTCTTCATTAAAGGGTACTTCACTCTTCTTTTTAGCTAAGTTTGCTAAGTAGTTCTCTTTAAAAATAGAGTTCTCTATATCAACATTCTCTCTAAGTTTTCTCATAGCAGTTTTTCTAAATGAGCTGGTAATAGGACCAGTATTGAGTAGAATAGGGTAGATATTTGTCCCTTTTAGTTCAAGTCTTAATGTATCGGTTAGCCCTTCAATGGCATACTTACTAGCATTGTAAGCTCCACGTCCAAAGAGTGAAACCAACCCAAGAACTGATGAGTGTTGAATAATTTTACCATGACCCTGTTTACGCATTACAGGGATAATCTGTTTAGTTGCTTCATGAAGACCAAAAACATTTGTCTCAAACTGCTCTCTTAAAATGTGTGTCTCAATATCTTCTAATGCACCTGCTTGACCAAAACCTGCATTGTTAAACCAGACATCAATCTTACCATCTTCAATAAGTACAGAAGCAATTACATCTGCAATTTCAAATGAGTTGCGTACATCTAGTTTCATAACATTTTCAAAACCCATCTGTCGTAGAGTCTCTAAGTGAGCTTCATTTTTGACTGTAGGGTAAACTTTATATCCTTGCTGTTTTAGATATTTAGCTGTCTCTAGTCCAATACCTGTTGAGCAACCTGTAATAATAATATTTTGCATTATTCTTTACCGTACTTTAGCTCTTTTATAGCAGATGTAATGTCATCTTGACGCATAAAATGTTCTCCTACTAAAAAAGCATCTGCACCCACTTTTGAAAGCTCTTTAATAGTTTCATGGTTGTTAATTCCACTCTCAGCTACAATAATTTTACGGTTTGGAATAAGAGGAATAAGTCGTTCACTTAAACTCATATCCATCTCAAAAGTCTCAAGGTTTCGATGGTTAATACCAATAATATCTGCTCCAGCAAAGATAGCTTTTGTTAAATCTTTTTTGTCATGAATCTCAACTAATGCCTCCATTCCTAAATGACGAGTATAGTTTAATAGCTCTTTTAACTCTTTTCTACTTAATGCCGTAGCAATAAGAAGTACATAGTCAGCACCATAAGCAAGAGCCTCTACAAGTTGATACTTATCTACAATAAAGTCTTTACGAAGTAGAGGAATAGATGTATAACGACGAACCATTCCCAAATACTCTTTGTTACCCTGAAAAAAGTGTGGTTCAGTTAAAATAGATAGTGAGTCTGCTCCACCATTTTGATAGGCTTGACCAATAGCCATTGGGTCGAAATCTTTACGAATTACTCCTTTGCTTGGACTCGCTTTTTTAATTTCAGCAATAATTCTATATGGGTTCTCTTCTGTCGATTTTAGAGCTGAAAATATATCTCTAGGAGGAAATGGATTAAGTGAGAGTGAACGACCTAACCACTCTAATGGGTACTCTACTTTTCTCTTCTCTAAATCTGCTTTTGTTTTTTTTATAATCTCATCTAAGATTTGTGCCACTTTTTTACCTTCTATTTTTTTTAATTTTTACTACATTTAGTATTAATAGCTTTCCAGTGTTCAATAATTTCATCTTCATTTAACCCCTCTATCTCAACAACTTTTTTCATTAGAGGGTATGCTTTGTTACAGTTTCCAAGTTTATATTCACCCCATGCAAGAGAGTCCATATAGTAGCTATTTTCAGGCTCTTGTTTAAGAACTTTTTTAATAATTTTTATCCCTTTTTTTACATCTATCTCTTTATCTATTAGAGTATAACCATAATAGTTCAAATAGACAGCATCTTCAACTCCAAGTTCTAAAGCTTTTTCAAATTTTTTGACAATTTTATTTAATGATTTCTTATCATCTTTGTTCTTTAGAGTCTCATATTGAGCAATGGCACTCTCAGCATACCATTTTGGGTCTTTACTTGTTTTTAGTAGCTTTTGTGTTAATGCATAGGCTTTTTTATACTCTTTTTTCTCCATATAAAGAGAGTAGAGTAGCTCATCATTTTTATAATCAGTTTTTAGGTAGTTGATTGCACCATCAATATCTTTGTTAAAGAGATAACCCTCAATCACCTTTTCAATATATATCTCTTTTTGACTCTTTTTAGCTAAATCTTTATAGATAGGAATAAGCTTTGCAATTTTTTCTTGTTGACCATAGATAGCTATAAGTTGTAGGCAAATCTTTTCACTACAACCGTGAAGTTTACGGTGTTTTTCAAGTCTCTCTACAGCACTATCAATATCTTGTAAATAGTTAACTTCAATTGTTACAATTTTTAAAAGAATATCTTCATTGAGTGTTTTTTTATAAGCTTGGTCAAGATAGATGAGTGCCTGTTGGTAGTCACCTGTAAAAATGTATGGATTTGCAGCAAGTTCATAGTCAATTGCCTGTTTTGACTCTTTTGTTAGTAGAGAAGCAACATCTTTTGCCTCTTGAAATTTTTTCTCTTTTAGATTAAAAGAGAGAAGCAGTCGTTTAGCTTGTATGTCACTTGGATTACGTCTTATATAAGATTTCAAAGCATCTATATTTTTTGATAAAATACCTGCATAGTGAGCTGTTGTTAACTCTTTTAGTAGATACTCATCTTGTTTCGTTGCATCATAAAGTTTGGCATAGATTTTGTTACTCTGGGCATAGTTATGTTGCTCTTCAAGCCAAATTGCTTTTATGATTAACTCATCCTCATTCTCTAGCTTATACTTTTTGTTCTGAGTTGAAAAATTTCTTGGATTGTATTGTGGCAACTTCTCTTTTTCTACTATAACTTTACTACGTTCTGGTACACGGTAGCTACTGCTACAACCAGTAAGATATAAGATAGAAAATGCAAATAGTGTAAACACTGCTCTATTATTTGTATTTAAATTATTCCAGGACACTCGTCTCTTACCTCTTCTTCATTATTTTTAAACGTCTCCCAAAACGGAAATGTTCTACATTGCCGTGGTCTTACAGGGTATATGCTACACTGTTTTAACGTTTCATTAAAAAAGATACACGCATAGTTCTCGTTATCTATTTTTTTTTCTACAAGTGAGTATCGATGTTTCACTCTCTTTAGATACATTGTAGCAAATTCTTCCACTGTAAGTTCTAAAAAATTAGCCATTTTTTCTATCTCTGGGTATTTTGCCCAAATATAACCACTAGCACCTGTACAACAAGCACCACCACAACTCTCACATGCAGAGGGTTGAAATCTGTAGTTAAATCCCTCTTGAGATACGATATTACTTGGCATTAAACTCTCCTTTGATAGTATATGTTCCTGCATTAATAAAAGCATTCTTAGCCTCTTTATTGTAGATACTATCTTTGTTAAAAACAATAAGTGGAGGGAGTATCTTCATTAATGATTTTGAGTTTACTCTTGCTGAAATCATAACCAATTTTGACTCTCTATCTATTTTTGAGTGAACAAAACGCATCACTTCAGGGTTTATTTTACTATCTTTTAATTGATATAGAAGTAAATCTACCTGTTTAGCATCATAGCAGAAGATAAAGCGACCTTTTGGTTTTAAGAGTTTTTTAACCTTTTTAATAAATGTTTCAATTGGTAAATGGTGTGCATATCTAGCAATATTTAAATGTTGGTTCTCACTCTGAATAACATTGCTATCATAAAATGGTGGATTAGAGACAATAGTGTTAAACTTTTGCTCTTCTGAAAACTCAATAAAGTCACCATGATAAGCCTTGGTATCTAATCTATTGATTTTAAAATTAAGTTTAGCATAGTTTAGCATACTCTCTTGTTTATCTATAATAGAGGTTTGGGTTTTAAAATCTCTTGTAAGAAGTAGAGAGATAATTCCCACTCCACAGCCTACATCTAATAGTGAACCTTTAGGTTTAAATTGACTAATAAAATCATATAAAAAAATAGAGTCACTATTGTAAGCATAGCCTTTTGTTGGTTGGTATAGATACAACAATAATCCTTTGATATAAAAAATATATCAAATTTTACTATAAAATGAGAAATTTTAGATAAAATCACATTTATGAATGATACTAGATTTACAGAAACTCCACCACAATCTACCGATTTTTGTATGTTAGACTATGAGTGTGCTTACATAGAGGGTAGAAGTGTGCGTATGAGTTATAAACATATTGAACAAGCGACACAATCCTATAATACTGCACTGATTAATCGTGGGTGGAGACGTTTTGGTTGTTACTACTTTCACCCTATTTGTAATGGTTGTAATGAGTGTAAATCGGTTCGTATTGATGTAAATAATTTTAAGTTACGAAAGTCTCAAAAAAAAGCGATAAAACGAAATAGAGAGACAGAGATTATTATTCAAAAGCCTACAATCTCTCAAGCACATATTGACCTATATAATAGATACCATGCATTTAAACATAAGCAAGATAATTGGTCACATCGTAATATATCTCCAAGAGAGTATAGAGAAAACTTTGTTGAGGGTGCTCATGATTTTGGAAAAGAGGTTCTATACATAAAAGATGGTAAACTAATTGGTGTAGATTTGATAGATATTTTAGATGATGGTATCTCCTCTATCTATTGTTACTATGACCCTGACTATCTAAATCTCTCTTTAGGAACTTACTCTTTACTCTATCAAGTAGAGTTGGCAAAAGTATTGGAGTTGCCATGGATATATTTAGGTTATTGGGTAGATGGGTGTAAAGCTTTCTCCTACAAACCAAAGTTTCAACCTCAAGAGATTTTAGATGGATTTCCAAAAGTAGATGAGATTAGTGATTGGAAAACTTTTGAGACTCTCGAAAAATAATAGGTTTAAATATATCTAAATAATAGATATTAAAACAGAAAATATTAATGTTGTTTTTTGTTAAATTTTTTTCTACTTATTACACAATAATGACATTTTTTTACATTTTTCATAAAAATCAGACTATTTTCTTCTGTTGTTTACATTTTTTTAGAGATAATATTCTTAGGAAAAGAAAAATTATGTTTTATAGGAGAAATTATAGATGTTATACAGGAAACTGTTACTTACAGGAACATTATCTACATTATTAACAATAACTACTCTATTTGCAAATGGTGATAAATGTGTAGGAGGTGTCTGTTTTGTTAATATAAGTAAACTTAGAGCATCAAAAGGGTTTAAACAAAATCAAAAACCACTTGTTGTTATTCAAAATCCAAGATATATTATAGATAAAAGTGAAAATATAAGTCACAATATAGAAGATATTGACAAGAGTGTTACTATCATTTTAGATGGTGAAGAGATTATAGTTTTCCCTTCATATGTAGCAACAGAAGCTGAAAAAATTGCATTTTATAAACAAGAGCAAAAATTAATAGAACTAAATAGAGTAGAAAATGAAAAAGCAAATGAAAAGTTAAAAGTTATAACTCAAAAAGTAGAGAAGATAGAAGATAAAATTTTAAAAAAAACTAAATTACCAATATCTGAGTTCTATTGCGAAAAAGATACGCACCCAATTTATCATCAAGAGACAGATTCGTATGAGTGTAGTTAATTTTTTTGAATGATAGAGGAGAGATGCTCCTCTATATATCTTGTTCAACAACCTCTTTAAATCTATTAAAGTAAACAGCTTGAAGCTCTTCAACACTCATCTCAATATCATTAAGTTTAAATCTATCTCCACCAACTTTACCAATAATATCAGTAGAGAGACCTAGTTCTTTAGCCATCTCTATAACAGCTTCAAGATTCTCTTTTGAACTTACCTCTAAAATGGCACGGCTTTGAGACTCCTCAAAAATATCTCTTCTGTTTTCAACTCTAATACCAGTTGTAACACCTCTACCAGAGAGAGCTGTCATTTTTGCTAAAGCAATAGCAAGACCACCAGAGCTTAAATCTTTTGCTGAAGCTAGAAGAGATTTCTCATTGGCATCTATTACCAATTTCCAAAGAGCTAACTCTTTTTTGTAGTCAATTTCAGCTAAAGAACCAGTAGTCTCACCAAAAAGCTCTTTAACATATAGTGAACCACCAAACTCACTTTTGGTATCACCTATAAGTAAAAGATGGTTCTCATCTTCTTGAAAATAAGAGGGGAGTACTTTTTTCTCATCTTCATTTAGCCCAACCATTGCAATGGCAGGGGTAGGGAATACCGAAGTTCCATTCGTCTCATTATAAAGAGATACATTTCCTGAGACAACAGGAGTATTAAGCTCTAAACATGCCTCTTTAATTCCTTTACACGCCTCTGCAAATTGCCACATAACTTCAGGGTTTTCTGGATTACCAAAATTTAAACAGTCGGTAATAGATAGGGGTCTAGCTCCACTCATGGCAACATTTCGTCCTGACTCAACAACAGCTAATGCTCCACCTTTTTTAGGGTCAATATAGCAGTATCGTGGATTACAATCAGCTGACATTGCTAATGCTTTTCCTGTCTCTTTAACTCTAATACATGAAGCATCTAAACTACCAGGTGCTTTAGTAGTATTAGTCTGAACCATTGAGTCATATTGCTCATAAATCCAAGCTTTATCAACAACTTCTATAGAGCTTAAAAGTTTTTCAAATGCCTTTTGGTTATCTATAGATTCATAATCTTCAATAGTTTTTCCAGAAATCTCTTCAAGATATTTAGGTTTAGCTGTAGGTCGGTCTAAAATAGGAGCCTCTTCACTCACAGGGGCAATAGGCATATCACAAACCTTTTCTCCATGCCATATAAGCTCCATACGACCTGTATCAGTTACCTCTCCAATAACAGCAACAGCTAAATCCCACTTCTCAAAAATATCTATAACCTCTTGCTCTTTTCCTTTTTTTACACAAATCAACATACGCTCTTGTGACTCTGAAAGCATAAAGTCATAAGGGGTCATATTCTCCTCTCTAGCAGGAACTTGGTCAAGATTCATAATCATACCTGCACCACTCTTTCCTGCCATCTCGAAAGCAGAAGATGTAAGACCAGCAGCACCCATATCTTGAATTCCAATTACAACATCTTCTGTTTTAAAAAGCTCCAAACAAGCCTCAAGAAGAAGTTTTTCAATAAATGGGTCACCAACTTGAACAGTTGGACGTAATGATTTACTCTCTTCTGTAAAGCTATCTGAACTCATAACTGCTCCACCTAGACCATCACGTCCTGTTTTTGACCCTACATACATAACAGTGTTTCCAACTCCCTCTGCAATTCCCAAAAATATCTCATCAGCTTTACAGAGACCCAAAGCAAAAGCATTAACTAAGATGTTTCCATTATAAGACTCATCAAAAGAACACTCTCCACCAATGGTAGGTACACCCATACAGTTACCATAACCACCAATCCCTTCAGTTACCCCTTTGACTAAGTGTCTTTGATATTTAGAGATATTATCATTGTTTGTAATATTCCCAAATCGTAAAGCGTTTAGATTCGCCACAGGTCTAGCACCCATAGTAAATACATCTCTTAAAATTCCACCAACACCAGTAGCAGCCCCTTGGTAGGGTTCAATAAAGCTTGGGTGGTTATGAGACTCCATCTTAAAGACAGCAGCCATTCCTCCACCAATGTCAATAACACCTGCATTTTCACCAGGTCCTTGAATTACCCATGGTGCTTTTGTTGGAAAACCATTTAAATACTTTTTACTTGATTTATATGAACAGTGTTCAGACCACATAGCAGAGAAGATTCCAAGTTCAACAATGTTTGGGTGTCGCCCCTCTAATATCTCTAATATGTGTGCATACTCTTCTTTTGAAAGTTTATGATTTTTAAGTACTTCATCTAAGTTTTCTAATGGTTTTGACATTATTTATAATTCCTATTATAAGGGGGATTTTTTCTGCGTTATTTTAGTCAAAAAGTGCTAAGATTGCGATGAATTGAAATAATTTAAATAAGGAAAAGGTTTAATGCCAAGTAGTAAAAAGATAAAAGATATATTAAAACATGTAAAAGAGTGTAGTCCTGGACAAGATGAGTTTTACCAAGCAACGCAAGAGGTTCTATATTCGTTAAAACCTCTATTGGATATAGATAAGAGATATATAGAATATAATATATTGGAACGTATTATAGTACCAGAACGAACCGTTATCTTTCGTATAAATTGGCTTGATGATGCAGGAAAAATTCAGACCAATGTAGGGTATAGGGTACAGTTTAACTCCTCTATTGGACCATATAAGGGTGGGCTTCGTTTTCACCCAACAGTAAATCTTGGAATTATGAAATTTTTAGGATTTGAACAGATATTTAAAAATGCACTTACAGGGCTTCAGATTGGTGGGGCAAAGGGTGGTTCAAACTTTGACCCAAAAGGTAAGAGTGACAATGAGATTATGAAGTTTTGTCAAGCCTTTATGTCCGAACTATATAAACATATAGGAAAACATAAAGATGTTCCAGCAGGAGATATTGGAGTAGGGGCTAGAGAGATAGGTTACCTATTTGGACAATATAAGAGGCTTACAGGTGAGTTTGAGGGGGTCTTAACAGGAAAAGGACTTAGTTGGGGTGGCTCAAACACTAGAAAACAGGCAACTGGTTATGGATCAGTCTATTTTGCTGAAAATTTCTTAAATAGATATAATATGACACTAAAGGGTAAAAGATGTGCTATTTCAGGCTCTGGAAATGTTGCCATTTACACTATTGAGAAGCTCTATGATATGGGAGCTATACCTATTAGCTGTTCAGATAGCAAAGGGACAATATATCAAAAAGATGGAATTGACCTAAAAGCATTAAAGGTTATAAAAGAGATACACCATCAGTCATTAGAGGAGTATGCAACAGTTGATTGCAAGTGTCAATATATCCCTGTTAGTAAATACCCTGAGGGTGGTCATGCTGTATGGCACTTAGAGTGTGATATTGCTTTTCCTTCTGCTACACAAAATGAGTTAACATTAGTTGATGCAAAGGCATTACATAAAAATGGTTGTCTCTTAATCAATGAGGGAGCAAACATGCCTACAACGGAAGATGCATTGGCTTTTATTAAAGAGAATAAGATTCTTTTTGCTCCAGGAAAAGCAGCCAATGCAGGTGGAGTTGCAACCTCTCAACTAGAGATGAGTCAAAATGCTAGTATGGCACAGTGGAGTTTTGAAGAGGTGGATATTAAGCTTAGAACTATTATGCAAAATATATTTAAGACAGCTTATGACACCTCTGTAGAGTTTGATTGTGAAGGTGATTTAGTTACAGGAGCAAATATAGCAGGTTTTAGAAAAGTTGCTAACTCCATGATTGACCAAGGGGCAGTTTAAATATAATTTTATAAGAGCTAATCTTTTCTCTCTTTAGCTCTTTTTGGTTTTGAGATGACACCTCTAATATAGTCATTCATTATTTTAACTAATGCTTCATTCTCAACCCGTTTTACCTTCTGAAAGATGCTAGATGTTATGGCATCTTTTAACTCTCTCATCTCCTCCATGCTAAAGACTTGTGAACCATAAAGTAGATTTTCTTTTACTGCATTTTTCATGCTCTTTACATATTGCTCTTCGCGTGAACTCATTTTAGATTTATTGTTCTCTTTGCTAGTATTCTTATCTTTAGAGCTTGGGTAGCGTTGCATCATGCTACGGTAGAAGTTAAGTTGCAGTTTCTCATTAACAAGAGTATCTACAATCTCATCAACAATATCTTCTCTTTCAGTTGTGAGAGGCTCCTCTTTTAGACTCTCTAAAAAAGCACTCATATCCTCTTCATTTATACTAAATGTCTTAACCTCTGATACATATCGCTCCATAATAGGTTTGCGATAGAGTGCCAATATCTCCTCTAACTCATTGCTACTTAGATGCTCCTCTAAATACTCTTGATAGAGAATGCTTACTTGAGTTGTACTATTATTTGTCTCATTACTCTCTTGTGTTGCTCTCATAGAGTCAAAAACACGCTCTATTTCAATAATTTGTTGGTCAGATTGTGAAAGAGATAGATATTGAACTATCTGCTCCGTTGAAGCAGATAGAAGTGAAGAGAGGTAGAGGGTTACTATAAGTAGAGATTTTTTCATGGCTAAAACTCCTTTTTTAAAATTATAACTAAAAGAAGATTATCTAACTTTAAGTAAATATGTTATAAAATATTATTAATTATTTAAAAATATTACAAAAGGAGTCTAAGATGAGAGCAGGTATAATTGGAGTCATAATGGGTTTAACTGTCGCGATTAGTTTGAAAAATGGTGAAACTCTCACCTCTGGAGTAGTAAGAGCATCTCTTACAACAGAGATACTCTTTATTGTAATTTTTGGAATGATTGAGTTGTATAATTAAAGAATATGATATACTTCTTATGATTTATTTGAAAGGATTAAACAGATGAAACCTTCAAACAGCACAAAATATATATTTATAATAATCGCTACTATTCTAGGAGCAACTTTTTTTGTAGTTAGCATTCTCTTTATGTCGGGGTACAGAAGCCATGAAAATTTAGCCATATTTTCAGCCATAGTGTTAATATTAAGTTATGGATTTACGCTATATAAAAGTTTTATTTTTTTAAAGCAAAACAGAGTAGGATTAGCCTATTTTCTTACCATTGGTGGTTTTTTAATCTTAAGCTTTTTGCAGATGATAAATTGTGCCAATGCCACACCTTTTATGCACTAATGAACATACATCTACTATTTGACCTGCTCTCTTATGGGGTGGGTGCTTACTTCTCTT
>JALSQJ010000141.1 GCA_026985495.1 Campylobacteraceae bacterium | reverse complement strand
GTTATTCCTAAAAGTAAAAAGCTACATAAAGGTATGAAGCTTAAGTTACCAATAACTGAGAAGTTTAGAGACCAACCAGAACGTCTAGGTTGGCAGTAATTTTTAGCTCATTTTACCAAACTTTAAACCCAATTTTAAAGTTTACAACTCTATGTCTATCTTCATCATATATATCCTCTTGATAGAGTAGTGTTGTAAACCATTTTTTGTTCCATTGGTAGTATAGTGTAGAAGAGAGGCTATTTAAGGTATCTTCACTTCTAAACTTACTTTTTCTGTTTTTATAGGATATGCTAGAGTAAAATTTTGGTGTTATAAAGTATCCAAAGCCTATATTAAATAGATAGCTATTTGTTAGTGCTATTTTGTTCTCTTTATCATTGATTATTGTGTAGTTATATTTTGAAAATAGAGAGAGTTTAAGGGTAGGATAGTAGTAGAGTGAGGTATCTAAAATATAGTCGCTTTTATCTCCTTCAAAATCATCAGTATTAAATTTGACTCCTGCTCCTAAGTTTAGTCGTATATCTTTATTGAGATAGAATCTATGATTTATTTTAAAGGTTGTATCTATGACACCATTTTTATCTCCTAATTGATAAACCCCTGTATTTAACGCATAATTCCATCGGTTTTGGTAGTAGTTTATCTGAATATTTTCAATATGTTCTTTTTGATGACCTAATAAATCTTCACTTATACTATATCCATATCCTGCTGTTATAAAGAGTGAGTTGTTATCACTTTGAGTAGGGATAGTTAATATCTTTGTACTACAACCAAAAGAGTCTACTTGATGGAAAAAAGGTGTTTTAGGACATCTATCTAAATTATCAGAGACACCATCTAAATCACTATCTTGCATTGCAACAAGAGAGTTGTATGTTACTACTATTAAGATGATTATTCGTTTAATCATCATTTTCACTCTCTTGTTGTGATTGAATATCTGCAACTAAACCACTTTCTATACTGTTTTCTATTTGTAACTCTATCTGTTCATTTAGAATATGAGTTTTATCTTCAACAGGTTCTTGGGTTATGTTTTGGTCGCTATTGTTGTTCTCTTTGTTATGTGATACTATAAGCTTATGCATCGCTTTTAATCTATCCTCCTCTTGTAGTTCAATCAATCTCTTTTTAAAATCATTCATTAGTTTAAATCTCTCCTCTTGGGGTGCATTTTGTATAGCTTCAATCGCATCATCAATGCTATTAGCATAGAGTAGTAGAGAGAGAGTTATTATAGTAGATAGAATCTTTTTTATCATGATATTATTGCAAACTGTAAGGTTACAGTTGTACCTTCTCCTAATTTAGACTCTATTTCTATATTGATATTTAGCTCATCACTCAATTTTTTGACTATATGAAGTCCTAAACCGATGCCTCTATCTTGCTCTTTATAGTATCTATCAAATACTTTTTTGATATTTGAGATACCCTTTCCTGTATCTATAATTGAGATGCTATTTTCCATAATAATAGCTTTGACCAATCCTTTAGGTTTATTATATTTAGAGGCATTACTCAAAAGATTATCAAAGATACGACATAGCATATCTTGGTTACCATAAAAGGTAAACGGTTCTTTATCTATCAACTCAAAGTTTATATTTGGATAGAGAGCAGAGATAAACTCTAAACGCTCTTTGAGTAGTTTAGATATATCTATATTACTGTTACTTGTAGGAGATAGGTTTAAAAAGCTTTTTAGATTGTCTTGAAGTAAAATAATGGAGTTAATAGCTTGTTCTACTCGTTTTATAAAAAAGTTCTCTCTCTCTTTTGGCTCTAACATCTCAATATTTAGAATCATTGAGCTAATGGGTGTATTAAAATCGTGTAGAATATCTTTGACAAACTCATCATTTAGTTGTAGTGCTTCTCTAATTGGTCTTAGACTATATAGTGTAAAAAATAGTGCTACACCAAATAGCAGTATGCTCATCGCAACAAAGTTAATCACTATTTTTTTAACTATTTTATCTTTATCTTCTTTTAAAGAGTCTTGTGAATAGTATAGTTTAATATTAAACTTTTTAGATTTAGGTATAGTAAAGTAGCTATATAGCCCATTCTCTTCATATAATATATTTGTTTTACTTTTTGATTTTGGAGTAAAATCTATCTTATATTTTTTACATTTCATACTATAGCTACATACTTCCATATCTTTATAGATATTCTCTTTGTAATCTTGTATAAAGTTATGATAACGTTGTAAAAAGAGTAGTATCAAAAGTGTCTCTAGGAGTATAAAAAATACAATAAAGTTTTTTAATAGAGACTCTTTTTCATATCTTTTCAAGCATATATCCTCTAGCTCTAATGTTTTTTATATTGATATTTAAACGCTTCTTTATTTTAGTAAGAGCAACTCTTAAGGCATTATCTGATTCGTGTTCAAAGAGTTCATATAGTTCAACTTTAGGGGTAATCTTACCAAGGTTTTTAAGTAGTTTTATAAATATCTTGTGTTGAATATTACCAATATCAATAATCTCTCCAGCCTTTTTAATGATGTCGTTTACCTCATCATATTCAATATCTCCATAAGATATGGAGTTTGTTTTAAATTTTGCTCTAAGACGAATAAGAAGCTCTTTTGGATTAAAAGGTTTTTTGATATAATCAATAGCACCCAAATCAAACCCTTTTGCAATAGAGTTAATATCTACTAATGCTGTAATAAAGATAGTATCTGTATTGTCTTGGGCATTTCGCAGATACTCTAAAAGTTCAAGTCCATTACCTTGAGGAAGATTTATATCAAAAAGATATAGGTCATAACTGTTACGAAAGGTAAACTCCTCAGACTCTTCTATATTTAGTGCAACATCGACAAGATACCCCTCTCGCTCCAAAAAGAGCTTAAGGGTCTCATTTAAAAGAGGGTCATCTTCTAGTAGTAGTATTTTTATCATATTTTTCTCTAATCATCATCTCCACCATTTGGTCCATTGTGACAGTCATAACAGCTCACTTTGTGACCTTTTAAGAACTGTTTCCCATTTAAAACTCTATCTTTCCACATCTTAGATAGAGTTGAACCTCTATAGTTTTTACCATGACATGATTTACATTGTGCTGAATTATGTTCTGCTACATTTTGATGGTTTCTAACCCAACTACTTCCTACTTGGTGCATTCCATGTGGTCCACCTGTAACGGTATATGGTGATGTTGTATGACATGCTGTACACTCTGCAACTGTTCCTGCATGTCCTTGAATACCTATACTCATTTTATTATCAGCTTTATGTGCAGGGTAGATAGCATGAGGAGAACCATGACACGCTTCACATTGAAGATTTCCATGTCCCTTACTAAATCTATAGAGACTAAACCCTTTTGCAGGTGTGTCTGGATTTGTTGCAAAACGTGTATCTATAGAGTGTCGTAATGTATTAGTTCGTGGGTCAATAGCTGAATGCTCCTCTTTACCATCATGATGACACGCTTGACAATTTGGCTCTTGCAACCAACCGATACGCTTTAATTCGCCTACATTTGACATAGAACCATGACAACTTTGACACTGCATTACACTATTTCCATTACTATCTTTTGCATCTCCCATAGCACCTCTTAGACATTTCGTACTAGCACCTGGATGACAAGCATAACATGCTGTTCTATTTTTACTACTATCCATTGAGAGGTTTGTATATGGGTCAATAACTTTAGCATGATAACTATGTATCGATTGTGTAAATGGTTTGACTCCTGTTACTCCTGTGTTTGGTAGAGCATTGGAGCTATGACAACTTGCACATAGTATAGGTGTTCCTCCTTTTGCTGTTGCCTCTAATCCTGCAATATTATATTTGTATCCTTTGCTCTTTAGCTCTACACTATTGTCTTTGACAGCATTTGGCATACGTTCATCGTGTAAACGTAAAATATTATATTTGAAGTCCTTTTCAGGATTACTATTGTTTACCCAACCTCTAGTTGGTTTTGCTTTTGGTGCAAGAGAGTTACTAGCATGACATCGTTTACAATCCATCTCATCACTAATTGGTAAAACAGCTTGAGCTGTTGCTAAAACTTGATGAGTTGAACTATCTTTAGCTGTTACTTTTACAAGTGGATAGTAGTTTTTAGAGCCATCATTATTATAGGGAGTTAATGGTATCCCTTCTGCTTCAAACCACTGATTTGTCTTATTGAATGTTAAATTATGGGGTGTTGTTGAGGGGACACTATTACCTGTTAACCCAACATCTGTTTTGAGATTTGAGTTCGGAAATAGTCTATTGCTATAGTCCCAAAAGTTTGTTTTGTCAGAACTTGAACTATTTAACTTACCATCAACACCTTTTATAGCCTCATAGCTCAATGTTACTCCACTTGTAATGAGTGAACCATCTCTCTTTTTTAGTTGTGCATGTAGATTATTATAAGGAGGCAAAATAGAGAAGACAGAGAAATCATTTCCGTCCATACAGTGCATTCCTAAATCATTCCATGCAGTTAGTATATAGCTTTTATTAGTGATTGTTCCATCACTATTTGTCTGAGTACCTTGGTTTACTGCTTCTCTATTATTGGTTGTGTTACTACTCCCACATGCCACTAAAAAAGGTACTATTAACCCAATCGTTACAATATGTTTTATGTTCATTATATTTTCCTGCTTATATAAATTATGGTACTATTATAAAACAATAAGTGTTACCTAACTGTTAATCATAGTAACCTCCCCAACATGTAGCTTAAAAAGTTGAGATGAAGTGTTAAAGATAGTATCAATCCATTTTTCAGGTTCATCTAGTGGTTCATCAGTTAATTTAAATGTTCCATAGTGCATGGGTATAATGCTATTAGCTCTTAAATCTAAAAAAGCTTGATATGCCTCTTGTGGATTTAGATGATTGTGTGACATAACCTCTCTAGGAGAGTATGCACCAATAGGGAGTAGTGCATAATCTATTTTATATTTTAGCCCAATCTCTTTGAAATGTTGTTCATAAGCTGTATCGCCTGAAAAGTAGATAGATTGTTGTGATGATTCTATAACCAATCCTCCCCATAATGCTCTATTGGTATCCAATAGACCTCGTCTTCCCCAATGTTTTGCAGGAACAAAAGAGAGTTTTACGCTATCATCACTTAGTGATTGATACCAATCAAAAGTTTTTACGTTAATATTTTTATCTATCTTTTTAAGATAATACTCCATGCCTAAAGGGGGTAATAAATGTAGCATTTTTATCAAGTAGCTTTTGAATGGAGGGTTTATCGAAATGGTCATAGTGTGTATGAGAGATAAATATATAATCTATCTCTCCTAACTCTTGGTGTGAGTAGGGAGAGGGGATTAATCGTTTATAAAATGGAATATCTCCTAATACAGGGTCAAGAAGAATACGTTTTTTATCAATTTGAATCAAAAAAGAGGCATGTCCTAGCCAACAGATAAAATCCTTTTTGCTACTAAGCTTATCTTTTTGGTTCATTACTAATAGAGATGAGGTCTCTTGTCTGAAATGGCGTGATTTAAAAAGTTGCCACTTTATTACATTAACCAGAGATAATGCTTTAGAGCTATCTAAATGGTTGCTATATCTCATAGAAAAATATAATATAGATTAAGGCATAGAGTAAATCATAGCCAGAGACAACCATCGCTATCCATGTTAACGTTCCATTGCTATAGAGTGCAAAAAAGAGAGCTGAAACAACTACTCTACTTATAATGGTTGCCAAGGCTAGAGGGTTTTGCCATAAAGGCTTTAAATAGCCTAAAAGATGTATCAATCCTACAGACATCATAAAGCCATAGACAACCGATTGATACCCCTCCTGATAACTTAAGCCTAGCCAATCATACAGAAGTGGAGCAAAAAGTAATAGTATAAATCCACCTATACCATCAGAGAGAAAGCCGATAAAATGATAACAATCTATTTTACTATGACATCTGATTTTGAGATATTTGCTGTAGAATTTTAGGATAATAAGTAAAAAAATAAATCCATAGAGTGAGCGTAATATCCACATGGTATGGGTCTCTAAAGAGATAAGTCCTGCTTGACCCAATCCACTAATCGTTAGTGCTAAAGCGATTAAGATAAGGAGTGAAGCCAAGGTGATAATAAGTGATTTCTGAATGGTAAAGTAGCGTTTTACCACAGCAAAACTTAGAAATAGCATTGATAACCCTACAGCTAAATGGGCATGACCCACGACCAAATCGTTACGATGAAATAGATGTCTAATAGAGGGGATAAAGAGAATATTCCCCTCAACATCTACAAAGGCAAAAGCAAGTGCCGAGATAGAGAGAAATAGATTTTTATTAAAAGAGAGTTGGGCATCTTTGAACCAAAAATAGAGTGTTGGTAGATATAAAAAGGTAAGCCATTGGAAAAACCACTCTTGGTTATAGCTTAATTTTCCAATCAAAATACGATAGAGAACAGATAAGATATAAAAGGCAAGAGGGGTTATCCATAGCCAATTAAAACGGGCTTTGAATTCAATGGGAGAGTAGAGTTTAATGACTAGATAGTATAGAACCAATAGAGCAAAACTCATGCCTAAGGTGTTGTCTCCATGAGGGCCTAACATCATCTTCTCTACTTGTCCATAATGTGGGTTCATTAAAACAATGAGTAGAAAAGGCGAAACTATCACACTCCACAACGATACCTTGACCCATAAAGGTTTTACCTCGTAGTGGCGTATATATTTTAAGATACTTAACAGATAAAAAACGCCAGAGAATGCCAAGAGAAAATTGAGTGCATAGGGATAATCATAAAAGACCAAGCCACGCTCTGTTCCAAATAGGAGTGAGATTATCATAAAGATAAGAAAGATATACCATATTATAAAATAGAGATGCAGATAGTGATTTCCTTGCTTATCTACTAATCCATCTTTGTCAAAAAGAGCAAAAGGAAGCATGGAGAGCATTAGTGCAGGAAATCCATAGAGCATTAAAGAGATGTGTAAACTCAACGTATAAGTAGGTAAGAGTAGATTGGTCATATATCCTAAAAGGTTTAAGGAGTATAAGAATCCAAATGAGAGTGCTAAAATTAGAAAAATAGAGGAGATTTTAAAATGTAATTTGATGGTTTTGTTTAACAAGGCTATCCTTTAATAAGTTGACCATCTCTCATGGTAAGTATTCGGTCATCTTCTAATATGAGTGAACTATCATGGGTTACAACTAATGTTGTTGCTTTGATTGAGCGTAAAATATCAAAGATTATTTTTGAATTTTTAGAGTCCAAATTTCCTGTTGGTTCATCAGCAAAAAGATATTTAGGCTCATTGACAATGGCACGAGCAATAGCTACTCTTTGGCGTTGTCCTCCTGATATTTGAGAGGGGTATCGGTGGGCTAACGTGTCAATATCCAAGGTAGCAAGAAGTTTTAAAATCTCTCTTTTTGATTTTTTGGTAACCATTTTTATATTTTCCATAACGGTTAAGTGTTCTATTAGATAGTGAAATTGAAAGATAAATCCAATATGTCTATTTCGCATGGTATCTATAGAGCATTTAGGGGTATTGTGAAAAATAATTGTTCCTTCACTCTGTAATAAGAGTGTCGATACAATGCTTAGCAGTGTTGTCTTTCCACTACCACTCTCTCCTGTTAATATGGTAAAACTTCCTCTAGGTAGTTTAAAACTAATATTATCTAAAATTTTCTCTTTGCCATAAAAATGTGATATATCTCTAACCTCTAACATCTTCTACTCTCCTTGATTTATTAATATAATGGGGTCAACTTTTGACGCAATAAAGGCAGGGATAAATGCTCCCACAATAGACATAACAATAGAGCCACCTAACACAATAAGTGCTAAATAGAGGTCAATCTCTCCACTTAAATAACCTTGAAACTTATCAATATGTTCTAAAAACTCTAAAAGATAGTAGCTGATGATATAGGCAAGAATAAAAGCAATCAAAATAAGGGTTACCACCTCCATCATCACAGATAGAATAATCTTAACTTTAGAAATTCCCATGGCTCGTTGAATACCAAATTCATATCTACGGTCATTAATCACAATGCTCATAATACTCACAATGGCTAAAAAACCCATAAAAAAAGAGATAGAAGCGATAACAGCACCTGATACTTTAATGATTTTAAACTGGTTGTAGTTGTCAATAAAATCAGTTGTCTTTTTCACATCAACTTGATTGCTTATGGTCTTGATAGAGGAGATAACTTCTGTTGATTGCTCCAAATTATCTAAAGATAGGAGAAGGAAAGAGGAACTTTTATGAAAAATAGCACTCGCACTCTCAATAGGGATAACCACCCCTCCATTTTCAAATCCAATTTTACTTTTAAATACTCCTGTAACATTAAAAGGTTTATTGAAAATTTTTATCTGCTTAGGCTCTCCTAATATACTGTTTATCTTTTCTCCTATCATTACTTCTGAACACTTTTTAGGATAGTTGCCATAAGTTAAATGGTAAAGAGGATAACGATTTGTGCTAACGCCATAAATACCTGCAATAGGAAGTGTACCAATAGCTCCTGCACCGACAATAACGGCTGAAACCTCTTTGACCCCTTTGATAGGTTTTATTTTATCCATCAAGGTACGATTAACATCACTAAAAAAAGTATCTGCAACACCCTTTTGAGTAAGAATAATATCGCCATCGGTCTTAAGCATATTGGAGTACATGCTCACAATCCCCCCACTAAGGGAGGTAATCATAAAAATTGAAGTAATTGCTGTAACAGCAGAGAGTAAAATTAGTGCTGTCTTATATCTATAATAGAGTAGTGATTTAAACATAGTACCCTTTACTGTACTTTATAGGTTGTATTAATTTTCATCTCTAAGAGGTCTCGTACCGTTAAAAAAAGAAGTTTTGGAGGGGTAATGCCAAAATCACTCATTTTAAATGATGTTTTTCCTTTAAAGTTAACATGGTCTCCTTTTGTTGCAATGGTTGCTAAAATAGGAAGGTTTTTAGTGATACCATGAAGTGTTAAACTCCCCTCGACATTGTAACTTCCTGCACTATTTTGGGAAACTGATTTTATCGTATAGGTGGTTGAGGTATATTTTTTGGTATCAATCGCCTCATACATATGTTCATCTCGTTCACTATTATCACTTTTTAAATCGGTTAGAGAGACTTCAACAGAACCTTTGAGTGTGGATATATCCCCTTTTTTCATTGTGAGATGAGAGACAATATTTGAACTTGATGGATTAATGGTACTGTCTCCAAAAACAGAGGTGTGTGCCAAAACTGACCCCTTTTCAAACGATAAGTTGGCTGAAAAGAGTGCTAATGTTGTAATCAATGTTATAAATAGATAACGCATTATAGGTATTCCTTTTATATATGTAATGCTATAAAGAGTCCCATACCTGATGAGACCCATAGAGAAAATGAAGCTATTGTTAACTGACCAAAAGACAAACGCATAAAGTACTTAAGTACAATAAGGTTGTAATAGGAGATAACAATAGGATAAACGATTGCCAATAGATAAGAAAAATGTAGGATAAAAAATAGATAAGAGAGTCCAAATAGTAGTAAGATTACTCTATTATTGTGGTTAAAATTATACAATTTGTACCCAATATATAGACCCAGTAAATGTGAGAGTGCAATAGTAATGGTAAAGTGTTCATCTCTCCAAATATCCATACTACTTCTTGCCAATATTTCAAAAAGTGTTGCATCTAAAAGTAACCAAAAAAAGAGTGGGAGATAACGTTGTATAGATAGTGTATCCTCTTTTTTTTGCTGATGAGGTAGTGTAAAATAGGAAGAGAGTAGAGCAATAAGACTCAATAAAATTCCCAATAACCCTCGATGTTCTGATGCAATATGAATGGCAAATGTACCCAAAAGATATGCCCCAGCTAAAATAAATAACGTCTCTTTTTTATCTTGGAGTTGATAGATAAGATAGGGAGCAACTAAACCACTCGAATACCCCAATATAAAAAGGGTAAAGAGTGTATAGTGTGGGTAGATAAACATTAACAGTGTCTGTATAAAGAGTGCTAAAGTAACACTCTCTGTACGATTTTTAATCTTAAATATAGAAAAAATCCCCAAAACTCCACCAATTGGAATTGTCCAAATTTGTTGTATATTTGAGTGAAAGTAATCAACAATACCTGTTTGAAGTATCAAGAGATAGTAACTTGTCTCTGCAAAAAATAGGAGGAGAAAAGCAATATAGGCGATGTTGATTTTTTCAAGCCAACTCTGCTGATACTCTATATTTAAATTTGTTTCCAATATATTTTCCTTATTCTTAGATTGACACGTTAATTTTACACTAAGAAGTGTTACCTAAGTGTTAAGGAGTATATAATGTGGGGAAGAGGTCTAAACGAGGACGACTAGCTCTCACTAAAGATTTTGAAACGCTTAGAGTGGAGGAGTTAGGCGATAGAGAGAATCTTTTGGGGGTTGTTTTTAGAGATGGGGAGTTGTTAAAGGATTATTGGTTTGATGAGTTAATAAAGCTTACTTCTTAATAAGCTCACAAATATCTATGTTTAGAGCTTTTGATATTTTATAAATATGTTCTAAATTGAAGTGTTTGTTATGTTTTAGATTTTCACAATTTGAATAAAAAGCAATGGATTTAATTCCAAGTTTCAATGATAAATCAAGTTGTGACATTTTAACAGCACTTCTTGCTTCTTTTACATTTGCCGATATGGTCTTGTAAAAATCATTGATTTCTT
>JALSQJ010000140.1 GCA_026985495.1 Campylobacteraceae bacterium | reverse complement strand
TGATAACATAATCCAAAATCTCTTGCCGTCTTGCTTGACAAAAATCCATATCAATATCGGGCATAGATACTCTCTCTGGATTTAAAAAACGCTCAAAAAGCAGACCATAAGGAAGAGGGTCAATATCGGTAATTTCAAGTGAGTAAGCAACAAGGGAACCTGCTGCCGACCCACGACCTGGTCCTACAGGAATTCCCATTTTTTTTGCTTGAATAACAAACTCCCAAACAATAAGCATATACCCTGGGAATTTCATATTATTAATAATATCTATCTCAACTTGTAATCTATCTCTATACTCTTGATGTTTCTCTTTTGGAACTATCTTTAATCTCTTCTTAAGCCCCTTCTTTGATAGGTGTATAAATAGAACTTTATCATTCTCTAGGGAGTACTCTTTGTCTTCAGGAAGATCTATTCCTTCATCTTTAGCAACCTGTTGAGCAAATTTAAAGTTAGGAGGTGTTGGGTTTCCAAGTTTAATCTCTAAGTTACATTTATTGGCTATCTCTTGGGTATTCTCTATGGCTTCTGGAATATCAGCAAATAGTTCAGCCATCTGTTCAGGTGATTTAACATAGAACTCGTGAACAGAGTGACGCATACGGTTTGGGTCATCATATAGTTTGTTCATAGCAATACACATAAATGCTTCATGAGCATCAGCATCTTCTTGTACGGTATAGTGAGTATCATTTGTAGCGATAATTTTAATGCCTGTCTCTTGTGCAATTTGAATAATCTGTTTATCAATATTATATTGATGGTCAATTCCATGACGCATAATCTCCATATAAAAGTCATCACCAAAAAGCTCTTTATATCGAAGTGCTACTCTTTTAGCCTCCTCATACCCTTTTGCTCCATTTTTAATATTTCTTTCACTTAAATTCAGATGCCAATTTATCTCACCTTGCAGACAAGCAGAAGAGCATATAAGACCTTCACTATTCTCCTTTAACATCTTCCAGTTAATACGTGGATAGTAGTAAAATCCATTCATATAAGCTTGTGAACTTAAATACATTAAATTTTTATAGCCAATATCATTTTTAGCATATAGACATAAGTGAAAACGCTTTCTTGTAGATTTATCTCCTATCTCTTCTTCATTATGAATATAAGCTTCCATTCCGATAATAGGTTTAATACCACTCTTTTTCATCTCATTATAAAAGGTAATCGTTCCAAACATATTTCCATGGTCGGTCATGGCTACCGAGTCCATTCCTAGCTCTTTAATTTTTTTTGCTAGAATAGGGATTTTATTTGCACCATCAAGCATTGAGTATTCAGTATGTAGGTGTAGGTGGGTAAATTTAGGAGTATTATTGTTTGGTTCTTGTGACATTGGTTTGCCTTAAATTTTATGATTTTATTATTTTGAATATAGCATATTTATTTTTAGGAATGGGTGAAAAATAGTTGGATTAAGAGTTCACCTATTTTAATAGGTGAACTATTTTGTCGAACTCAGGTCAATGGAAAAGAGAAGTAGATTTTAGTCACAAAAATCTATAAGCATTCCCTCTTTAACTGCTTTATAGCTCTCTTCTCCTACTAAGTGTTTAACAATTTCAAGACCAAAACAGAGTGCCGTTCCAGGTCCTCTTGAGGTCATAATGTTTCCATCTATAATTACTTTTTTATCACTTCTGTATCCCTCTTTTCCTATCTCATTTTCAACACTTGGGTAACAGGTGAACTCATCTCCTAAAACACCAGCTTTATCTAATGCATAAGGAGCTGCACAGATAGCACCAATAGATTTCTCTTGTGCTTTAAACTCTTTGAGGAGTTTTTGAACAGACTCATTATCTGCAAGGGCATAAGTTCCGTCCCAACCACCAGGAAGCAGTATCATGTCAAAATCTTCTGAGACTACATTAGCAATAGAGGTATCAGCTTTAATAGTAATACCATTGGCTCCCAATACAAGCTCACTATCCATATCTCCATCTAAATGAGCAGTACGAACCTCTATACCACCTCTTCTTAACACATCAATTAAACTAACTGCTTCAACCTCTTCAAACCCTTTAGCTAAGGGTAATAATACAGATGCCATTCTCTTTCCTTTTTGGCGAATTATAACGCAAAATTGGGTAAAAAAATCTTTTTAAAATATTAATTAATTTAATTAAGATATAATTTTATAAATAATTAATAAAGTATATATAAAAATGGAAAATAGATTAAAATTTTATCTTAAAAACTTATTACATAATAATGGAAGTGATTTACATCTAAAATCGGGTGCAGTTATTCGTTTGCGAGTCAATGGAGACCTATTAAAACTTGGAGATAAGTTTATGACTCATAAGGAGTTAGATGGGATAGCACGAGCGATTTTAACTGAAAAGCAGTATAAAGATTTAACCTTTAGAAAAGAGTTGGATACCACTTATATATTAGATGAAAATAGCCGTTTTAGGGTGAATTTTTTTTATCAGATAGATGGACTTTCTGCTGTTTTAAGGGTTATACCAGTTAAAATTTTAACCTTAGAAGAGTTGCAGTTACCCTATATTATTCAAGAGCTTTCAGAGATGCATCGTGGTTTGGTTTTAGTAACAGGGGTGACAGGTTCAGGAAAATCAACTACATTGGCAGCGATGTTAAATCATATTAATAGTACAAAGAAAAAGCATATTATTACCGTTGAAGACCCTGTTGAATTTGTTCATAAAGATAAAGAGTCTCTCATCTCTCAAAGGGGAGTGGGACAAGATACTCTTTCATTTGCCAATGCTCTAAAAGGTGCATTAAGGGAGGACCCTGATGTTATTTTAATTGGGGAGATGCGTGATTTAGAAACTATTGAGATTGCACTTCATGCTGCCAATACAGGTCACTTAGTATTCTCTACGCTTCATACTCTTGATGCAAAAGAGACTATCAATAGAGTGATAGGAATGTTTCCAAAAGAGGAGCAAAATCGTATCCGTATTACTTTAGCTTCAGTTCTTTCAGGCGTTGTATGTCAGCGTTTAGTAAAAACAGTAGATGGGAAAAGAGCTGCTGCTATTGAGGTGATGAAACAGACCCCTAGAATAGTTGATTTAATTGCTCAAAATAGAGATTATGAACTTTTAGATACAATTGAAGAGGGTAAAGAGATTTATGGTTCACAATCATTTGACCAAGCACTTTTGGAGTTGTATAAAAATGGAAGAGTTGATATTGATGTTGTACTTGAACACTCAACAAACCCTTCTGATATGAAGTTGAAACTACAAAATTTAATGGCTGAAAAAGAGGAGAAAAGTAATGTTAAACCAGATGTTGATATTTTTGATTTAAAAATAAGTGCAGATGAGTAGCTACTTTTAAAACTTTTTATAATATAATTAAACAGTTGTAAATTTAAAAGGTTATTTATGAAAAGTAGCACAATAATACTCTTTGGATTATTATCTGAAATTTTATTAATTTTTTCATGCGTATTGTTAAACGCATCAAAGTACTATTCCGAACAGGAGCTAGATAGAGAGCTACTACCTGCTAAGCCTACTGTCACTCTTCGTGATAGAAACCTTAAAAAATATTTAGAATTATCACAAAAGGTAAGTAGATGATAGAGTTAATAATAAAAATGACTTTTTGGCTTTTAGCTTCTATGGGACTAGGTCTATTTGTAGGGTGGTTATTTTTCAGAAATAGTTCTCATAAAAAGTATAGAGAAGAGTTAGATTCATTAGATGCAATTATCTCTGAACGAAATAGGATGCTTGATGTGATAGAGAAGAAGTTTCGTAATGAAAAAATACGTTCACAAAAGAGTTCTGAAGAGATTTATGAGTTAGAAAAGATGCTCTCTGAAAAAACCTCAATGGTTACTCAATTGAAAACTGAGCTAGATAGTGTTGATAGAGTAGAAGATGAGCATTTAAAACAGCGTGTTAAAGAGTTGGAGAGATTAGATAGAAGAAGAGAAAAGGAGTTAGAGGAGTTTGAATCAGTACTATTGAAAGCAGAAGAGAGTATTGAAAAACAGGCTAAAGAGCATCTGAAAATAGTAGATGAGTTAACTCAAAAGATTGATTTGTTGGAACTTGAAAATCATGAAAAAGTTAAAACCATAGAGTTATATCAAGATAGAATAGCTGAACTTGAAGAGGAGTTAAAGCTATATACAGCTAATAGTAAAGATGCTGAATTTGTTATCTCAAAAGACCAATTTACTAAAATTGAAGAGCAACTTGAGAAGTATCAAGAGGAGATTAGAGTTTTAAAAAAAGAGAAGAGTGATTTGCTAAACAATCTTAAAGAAGATGAAGATGACTCTTTAAAAGAGGAGATTTTAGAGTTGAATGATGGCTCCATAGGAAAGCTTTTTAGAGAAACCTATAAGAGAATTACTAAATCTTAATAAAATTAAAGTATAATTCGCTTCTAATTTTAAAAATTAAAGGACACAAATGTTAGAAGGTATTATTAGAGAGAGTATCGGAACAAGCTCTGCAAAGAAGCTTAGAAGAGATGGTTATCTAACAGCTAACATCTATGCAAATGGTGTAGAGAATGTACAAGCAGCTTTTAAAAGAGGTGATTTTGTTAAAGCTGTAAGAGCTAAAGATGGTTTAACTCTTGCATTAAAAGTAGGAGATACTGAATTTAATGTAGTTATTCAAGAGTATCAACTTCACCCTGTTAATGGAGATGTTGTTCATGTTGACCTTAGAGTAGCTATACCAGGTCAAGTAACAAACTATCTTATACCTGTTAAAACAACAGGAGTTGCAAAGGGTCTTAAAAACAAAGGTGTTCTTATGATTCAAAAGAAGAGAATTAAAGTAAGAGGTGCTATTGAAGATATGCCTTCTAATTTTACTCTTGATGTAACTGATTTAGATAGAGATGACTCTATTTTGGTTAGAGATATGGAAGCACCTGCTAATTGTAAACTAATGGACAGAGATGATGTTGCTGTTGTTGGTGTAATTAAAGCTAAATAAGTTGGCTTAATGTTATTGATTGTAGGACTTGGTAATCCAGGAACACAATACGAAAATACACGACACAATATTGGTTTCAAAGTCATTGATAAACTTATCTCTGACTTTGGAGCCAATGAAATCTCTAAAAGCTCTTTTAGGGGTGAACTCTTTAAATCTTCAGATACTCTATTTCTCAAACCTACAACTTTTATGAATCTATCGGGTAACTCTGTTCAGGCTGTTAAAAATTTCTATAAAATTGAGCTAGAGGATATTACTGTAATTCATGATGATATAGATTTGCCTTTCTCTGCACTTCGTTTTAAAAATGGAGGTGGACATGGTGGTCATAATGGATTACGTTCAATAGATTCTATGGTAGGAAAAGAGTACAATCGAGTAAGAATGGGTGTTGGAAAACCTGCTTATAAGTCACAAGTAGCTGATTATGTATTGCATGATTTTTCAGAAGATGAATCTGCTCTACTTGATGGTTGGATAAAACATACAGCTTATGCTGTAAAAGAGTTAAAATCTAAATCACTTGATGAGGTTAAATCAAGATACTCTTTAAAAAAATTTGAAGAGTGAGATTAGATGCTTTTTAGATATATAGCTTATCACTATCTAAAGAAGATGTTAATTATTCTTTTAGGATTATCTGGACTATTTGCTGGGTTAGATTTTTTAATGAATGGCTCATCTCTATCCTCTTTTAATATTAAAGTACTCTATCTCTTTAGTAAATGGGAAGAGGCATTAAATCTCCTATATCCATTGGCTATTGTTTTTGGTGGGATTTGGACTAAAATTGCTTTTATAAAGCAGAATGCTGTTGCCTCTTTTTATGCTTTGGGGGTTACAAGAAGAGAGTTTTTTAAACCTTTCTTACTCGTTGGACTCTTAACCTATTTTATCTTTTTAGCTCTTAATTTTACCTCTTTCTCTACTGCACCAGATAAAGCACGTAGTCTATCTAAAAATCAGTATGGAGTTAGTAAAACAGAAGACCTATTTTTTAAATATAATAGTAGTTTTGTATATATAGGTGCTTTAATTCCAGAGCTGTATAAGCTAGAAGATTTAACTATTTTTAAGATTGAACAAGATGAAGTAGTTGAAACTTTTAGAGCTAAAGAGGCTTGGTATAATATCTCAGAGTGGGTTGCAGTTGATGTTGTTAAAAAATTTAAGGTACTGGATACTTCAGGGTATAAACGTTTAAAAGTAGAAAAGGTTCCTTTACTATATACATTAAAAGATTATCAGCCTAAAATCTTAGAGTCTATCTATGATGGAAAGGCTTTAAATTTATATGAGAGTATTGTTGCAAAAGAGTTACTTGAAAAGCAGAATTTAGATACTCATGAGGTGCGTGTAGATATTTATGCTAAAGTTATAACACCTCTATTTTCTATTGCACTACTTATGATACTGATTTTTCAATTTCCTTTTCACTCTCGTTACATGAATATTTCTATTACTACAGCAAAAGCAATTGGTGGAACACTATTTGTATGGGGAATACTTTTTGCTCTACAAGGAGTTGCTAAAAATGGAACAGTACTACCTGAGATTGTTATGATTGTACCTATTGCTCTTTTATGGAGCTATGGTATATATAGTTTAGCTCAATCTCAAAAGAGAATATAATTACCCATATATAACCAACTTTTAGATAAAATCGCGAATATTAAGTAGAGAGTACTCTATGAATAGTTTAGGAACGATTATATGAGTTTAGATATTACAACATTAGTAGAGAGATATCATACGCCACTCTATGTGTATGATTTCAATAATATAACCAAGCGATATGAAGAGTTAAAAGATGCATTTGGTGGCAAAAAATCTTTAGTAGCGTATGCAGTAAAGTCTAATTCAAATTTGGCAGTTATACGCCATTTAGCAAACCTTGGTGCTGGTGCTGACTGTGTTAGTATTGGAGAGGTTCGTCGTGCATTAAAAGCAGGTGTTAAAAAGTATAAAATCATCTTTTCAGGTGTAGGTAAAAAAGATTCAGAGATAAGAGAAGCTCTTCAAGAGAATATTTTACTAATTAACCTAGAGAGTGAAGCAGAGATGAAACGTGTAGAGATGATTGCAAAAGAGCTAAATGTAGAGGCTCGTATATCTATTCGTGTCAATCCAAATGTTGACCCAAAAACACACCCTTACATCTCAACAGGGTTGCATGAAAATAAATTTGGTGTTAGTTTAGAGAGTGCAAAACGAATGTATATTTATGCTAAAAAGTCTAAATATCTTAACCCTGTAGGTATCCATTTTCATATTGGTTCACAACTAACAGAACTCTCACCTATTACCGAAGCATGTGGCATAGTTGCCGACTTAGTACGCTCATTAGATGCAATAGGAATTGAGATTAAATTTTTTGATGTTGGTGGAGGATTAGGTGTAACTTATGAGAATGAGACAACTATACGACCAGTTGATTATGCAAAAGCTATATTGAGTCAAATCAAAGGGCTTGATGTCACTATTCTCTCTGAGCCAGGGCGTTATATGATGGCAAATTCAGGAATTTTCTTAACCAAAGTACTTTACGAAAAGGTAAATGGTGATAAACGATTTGTTATTGTCGATGGAGCCATGAATGACCTACTTCGTCCAAGTCTCTATAGTGCTTACCATAAAATAGAAGCAGTACAAAAAGAGGGTGAAGCCTCTTTAGCTGATGTAGTTGGACCAGTCTGTGAGAGTGGTGATTTTTTAGGTAAAGATGTTGAATTGCCTATTATGAACCATAATGATATTTTAGTAGTTCATTCAGCAGGAGCGTATGGTTTCACTATGTCAAGTAACTACAATACACGTGGACGTGCAGCTGAGGTGGCTATTTTAGATGGAAAAGATTATCTAATTCGAGAACGAGAAACGTTTGAAGACCAAATACGACTTGAAGAGTCTTGTGATACTAGTTGGCAAAATTAATTTAAAAGGGAGAACTCATGAACCTTGATGAACTGCGTTTAGAGATAGATAAGATAGATGACACTCTATTGGAGCTTTTTAATAAGCGTATGGAGTATGTTCATCAAGTGGGTGAACTTAAAAATACAACAGGTACACCAATCTATAGACCTGAGCGGGAGCAGTCTATTTTAAATCGTCTAAAGCTTCAAAATAGTGGAAAGTTGACCGATGAGGCTATAGATGCTCTATTTTTAGAGATGTTTGCTGTAGCTAGAAACTTAGAGCGTCCAGAAAACATTGCCTATTTAGGTCCAGAAGCCTCTTTTACCCATCAAGCAGCAGAGATAAAGTTCGGTGCTATGAGTAGTTACTTGTCTCTAAACTCTATAACTTCTGTATTTAGAGAGGTTAGTAGAGGAACAGCTAAGTTTGGAGTTATTCCTATTGAAAACTCTTCAAATGGTATTGTGAGTGAGACAATTAACTGTTTAAAAGATTACGATTTAAATATTATTTCAGAGGTCTTTATTGATGTTCATCATACTCTTGCCACAACTTGTAATGATGTAAGTGAGATTAAAAAAATCTACTCACGAGATATTGCCTTTAATCAGTGTCATAACTTCTTAGGCGCTTGTGGTTTAGATGAAGTAGAGCTGATTCCTGTAGATTCAACAGCAAAAGCAGCTAAGTTGGCAAGTGAAGAGGAGGGTACAGCTGCCATCTGTTCTGATATTGCAGCTAAAATGTATAATCTTCCTACTCTATTTCAAAATATTGAAGATAGAGACAATAATAAAACACGATTTTTTATTATAAGTGACTTTGAGAATTTACCCTCTGGAAATGATAAAACTTCAATGTTGGTATATCTTCCAAATACTCCTGGTGCATTGGTGGAGTTTCTAAATGATTTTGAGCGATGTGAAGTAAATTTAACTAAAATTAAATCGCACATTGTAGAGGGTGAGTCCATCTTTTTTATTGAATTCAATGGTCATAAGAGTGATTTGCATATTGAACCTATTATGGAACGACAAAAAGATGTAGTTAAAATTTTAGGCTCTTATGTTAAAGAGAATGATGATATATAAAAAGAGGAAATGATGAAATTTAATGAAGCATTAAAAAATATAGAGATTTATGAAGCAGGTAAACCAATAGAGTTGGTGGTAAGAGAGTTTGGAATTGATGCCAAAGATGTTGTAAAATTAGCCTCAAATGAGAATCCTAAAGGGTGTAGCCCAAAGGTAGCAGAGGCAATCGCAAAGAGTGCTAATAGAGCCTATTTGTATCCAGATGATTCAATGTTTGAACTAAAAGAGGCACTATCTTTAAGGTTTGGTGTTGATGAGAAGAGTATTATTATTGGTGCAGGAAGTGACCAAATTTTAGAGTTTATCTCTCGTGCATTACTTATGCCAAACGATAAGGTACTAATGAGTCAAGTAACATTTGCAATGTATGAGATTTATGCAAAACAGATGGGTGCAAAGATTGTTAGAACAGCTAGTTATCAACATAGAGTAGATGAGTTTTTAGAAGCGTATCAAGAGCATAAACCTAAAATAGTCTATATCTGTACCCCAAACAATCCTACAGGAGACGCAACAACTAAGGAGGATGTTCTAAAAATAATAGATGGTGTTAATAGTGATACTTTAGTAGTTGTTGATGGTGCATATATGGAGTATGCTGCTGCAAAAGATGAGAAGTATAAAATTGTACCAAATGATATTATTAACTTCTCTAATGTAATCTATTTAGGAACTTTTTCTAAAGCCTATGGATTAGGGGGAATGCGTGTTGGATATGGTATTGCTACTAGTAGTTTAATAGAAGAGTTATATAAGATGCGACCTCCATTTAACATTACTACACTCTCTTTAGTAGCAGCCATAGAGGCTAGTAGAGATGAAGTATTTGTAAATGAGTCAATTGCATTACATACCCAAGAGATAGAGCGTTATAAAGTATTTGCAAAAGAGCATGGGTTTGAGTATATTGATAGTTATACTAACTTTATTACTTATCTATTTAGCGATAAGATTGACTCAACAGAAGTTGCAAATGCTCTTTTGAAAGAGGGTGTGATTATTCGTAACTTAGCATCTTATAAAATGAATGCTGTGCGTATTACCATTGGAACTAAAGAGCAAAATGATAGACTCTTTGAAGTTTTAAGGAGTCTATTAAATGAATAAGTTTGGTGATTTAAAAACAAAAAATATAGCAGAGTTAGAAGATATAGCACGACAAGTACGTCAAAAAATTTTAGATACGGTTAGTAAAAATGGTGGACATCTAAGTTCAACATTAGGGGCTACTGATATTATAATCGCTATGCACAGTGTATTTGATGCTACAAAAAATCCTTTTATCTTTGATGTATCTCATCAAGCTTATGCACATAAATTGGTAACAGATAGATGGGAAAAGTTTGATACTCTTCGTCAGTTTAGAGGGCTAAGTGGTTATACTAAACCTAAAGAGTCACCTAACGACTACTATATGGCAGGTCACTCATCTACTTCCATCTCTTTAGCAACAGGTGCTGCAAAAGCTATTGCTCTAAAAGGGGAGCAAGATGAGCGTATTCCTATAGCTCTTATTGGTGATGGTAGCATGAGTGCAGGTATGGTTTATGAAGCTATGAATGAGCTAGGCGATAGAAAATATCCTGCTATTATTATATTAAATGATAACGAGATGAGTATCGCTTCTCCTATTGGAGCATTGAGTAGAGTACTATCTCAAACTATGGCATCTCCTTTTTATCAAAAGTTCAAAAAAAAGACAAAAGAGCTATTGGAATCTCTACCAAATTCAGCTACATATATGGCAAAAAGGT
>JALSQJ010000139.1 GCA_026985495.1 Campylobacteraceae bacterium | reverse complement strand
AGATAAATCTAAACTCTCAGTAGTTGATTTTAATGAAAAACTTAAAAAACTACAACAAAAAATAAACGCTATCGATAATGTTGCTAAAACCACCATTCATGGAGGACATAAAGAGCAATATAATGTTGAGGTTGACATGGGTAAACTCTCTGCTTATCATCTCTCTATGGGACAGATTATGATGGCAGTGAAACAGTTAGCAGCTAATGTTCCTAATGTAAAAGGAAGAACAGATGATAACAAACTAGTTATTTTTGGAATTTCCAATGCCATTAATAGTATTGAAGATATTAGAAATGTAATGGTTGCAAACTATAGAGGTTCGCCTATCTATCTACGAGATATTGCAGAGGTTACAGAAGGAATTGATAAACAAAATTTTCAAGATGTAGAGTTAATCTATCGTCCTAACAATGATATAGAAAAACCTTTAAGTAAAAATACTCCACAAGTTACATTGGCTATCTCAAAACTAGCAGGAACCAATGCTGTTTTTGTAGCACAAGATGTTCTAAAGCTTATAGAAGAACAAAAGCCTGAATTTGAAAAACTGGGTATTAAATATCGTGTGACAAGAAACTACGGTAAACGTGCAAACCATGCTGTTGATGAGTTAATGCATCACTTAATAATTACAATTATTATTATTGCTATTATGCTTGTATTTGCACTGGGCTGGAGAGAGTCTATTATTGTTACATTCTCTGTTCCTGCAATTCTTGCTATTACCCTTTTTATTGCCTATATGACAGGACAGACTATGAATAGGATTACCCTCTTTGCCTTCCTACTCTCCTTAGGTCTATTGGTTGATGCAGCTATTATTGTTATTGAAAATATTCACCGACACTTACATAGCCCTGGAGTTGAAGATCGTGAAATGGGAGAGCTATTAGTAGAAGCTACTGATGAAGTAGGAGGACCTACCAATATTGCAACACTGGCTATTATTATGACCATGGTTCCAATGGCATTTGTTGGAGGAATGATGGGGTCATTTATGAAACCTATTCCATACAATGTTCCAGTTGCACTCTTTGCCTCTTTGGTTGTTGCCTATATTTTCACCCCTTATTTAAGTCTGAAACTTCTAAAAAAACCTGAACACCCAGAAGATTATGATATGGAAGAGAATCCTTATGGTATCTGTGAAATATGTTCGGGAAAGCATCATACACATGAACATAAAGATGAAAAAATAGAGGAGAAGAGATAGATGCGAAAACTTGAAAATTTTATCTACTGGATACTAACCAGTAAATTTAGAAAAACCATGGTTATTATTTTAACTATTATTGCTTTTTTTGCTTCACTGTTAATGTTTCCATCTGGTGGAGTTTTAGCAAGAATGTTACCTGGTAAAAGTGCAAATACATTCTCTATATATATTGATACACCAACAGGAAGCTCAATTGAACAGACAAAAGAGGTAACTGGCTGTATTACCAATATATTAAGAGAAGAGAAAGAGATTTTAGATATGTCTATTTTTTATGGGCAAGGTATCCCTTTAGACTATGCTGGACTTGTAAAAGGCTCTCTTATGAAACGAACTGAAAATGTAGCTGAAATCTCAATTAATTTGACACCAGCAGATGAGAGAGAAGAGCCTTCATTTTTAATGACAAGTCGTCTTAGACCTATACTACAAGGTAGTTGTCAAGATATTATTCCAGGAACTGTTATAAAACTCATTGAGCAACCATCTGGTCCTCCAACATTAGCACAAATTGTTATGGAGGTTTATGGTGACGATACAGAACATACTCGTAAACTTGCTGTTGAAGTAGCAAATATATTTAGCAATACTAAAGACTTGGTAGATATTGATATTATGGCAGATGACATATATGACAAATATAAACTAGTACCAGATATAGAGAAGATTGCTCGTTCAGGTTTAGGTATAGAACAGGTCAACAATATTCTCTATTTAGCATTTGAAGGAATGGCAATTGCTACTAAAAACTCTGCTAATCGCTCTGTTCAAATTCCTATATTTTTGATACTTAGTGATGAGACAAAAAGATTACATGACCATAGTCAAGACTCTATCCGTTCCAAATTAGCTTCATTGAACCTTATGAATAAAATGGGCATGATGGTACCTCTAACTGAAGTTGTACACATTGTTCCAGTTAAGTCCACTCCAACTATTATGCATAAAGATTTAAAACGTATGATTAGTGTCATTGCTGAGACCGATAATGTTTCACAAGTCTATCCTCTTTTAGATGCTAGAGCAAAGATGGTTGAGTATTTTTCAAAAGAGTATGAGGTGAAAAATGCACCTATCTCTACCTATATGTTTGACCTTGAACTAACCGATAAAAAGACAGGAGAGAAGTTTCTTTTACGTTGGGACGGAGAGATGAAAGTAACACTTGATACCTTTAGAGATTTAGGTGCTGCATTTATTGCTGCATTAGTACTTATCTTCTTCTTACTTGTTATCTACTATAAAAGTTTTGCACTATCAGGAATTATCTTAGGTGGTTCATTCCTTTCACTTATTGGAGTAATTATGGGGCATTGGGTTGCTGACTTAGTAACAACAAATACTTTCTTCTTAACAGCAACATCACTTATTGGATTTATTGCACTAATGGGAATTAGTTCAAGAAACTCTCTACTGCTTATAGATTTTGCAATGGCACTAATCAATGAAGAGGGTATGGAGA
>JALSQJ010000138.1 GCA_026985495.1 Campylobacteraceae bacterium | reverse complement strand
CGAACATAAGCTCATGGTTAAGTGTACGTGTTTTAGTTTTAAAAATTCTCTCTTTAAGCGAATGATACTCTTTTTTAATAGCTCCAAACTCCTCTAGCGTATCATCTCCTTCAATGGTATTAAATAGGTCATAGAGAGCCTCTTTTTGTAAACCTTTATATGTAAACCAGATTGGACGATAAGCTTTTCGTTGATATACATCTTGAATAAATGCTTTATGTTTAATATGTTGAAATGTTTTATTCTCATTTGTGATAATAAGTCTCATAAGCTCTTTGACACTCTTCTCATCATAAATAATTTGCGAAAATGTGACACTTTTGTCATACTTTTTATGGTTAGCAGTTGCTTTTTGAAAGTTATCGTTGATGTTGTTTAGTTTTTCAATAGAGGAGATAGTTACAGCTTCAAGAACAACAGCTAAAGCAGTAGTTAGAATAATTAATAAAATAGTTTTAAATAGACGCACAGGAACCTTTTTTCTTTACAAATATAAGTTTAGATATGAGTATATCAAAAAAAAAGATAAAAAAGAAAAAAAGTTTAAAAAATAATCAAAAATGTTATTTTTAATTTAATGCGTAACGGAAATCACTATTGACAACTCTTCGTCCCCATAAAAATCGTTTTTTGTAGTATGGTTTTTCATTGAAATTGTAGATAACAACTTTTTTACCAGCTGAACTAGCATGTATAAAGTTTCCATTTCCAAGATAGATACCAACATGTGTAACTAACCCTTGACGATGTTTTTTAGTATCAAAGAAAACCATATCACCCTTTTGTAAATTGTTATAAGTTACAAATTGTCCTACTCTTGCTTGATCTTTTGAGACGCGTGGTATGTTAATTCCTGCATCACGATAGACCCATTGAGTAAATCCAGAACAGTCAAATTTATTAGGACCAGTTGCACCCCAAACATAAGGAACACCTAAAAAGCTTTTTGCTCTTGCTTCAATGGTTTGAATGGTTCTAAAAGGGTTTACTCTTCGATAATTTTGTTGAAAATTGTTTTGGTTTCTGTATGAAATATATTCTATATCTTCTACTTGGGTACCCCTATTGGTATTAAATGCTGTTTCATTTGTAGGTGTAGTAATTCCCATGATATTATATACAGATACATTTGTTGATTTAATATTCTTCTTAATATTTTCTTGTTTTGTTGAACAAGCTGAGAAAAATATGGTAGAGGCTAAAATAGTTATATTGAGTATTTTTATCTTTTTCATATATCTAGTATAGCAAGAAAAATAGGTAATAATTGTGAAAAATATTATAAAATAATTAAGATGTTGAATTAGAGTTAAATCCCATAATATAGTCTGTTTGAAAAAGTTTTCAATAGGTATATTATGTTGTTTTTTATGTTTTAAATGGTTAATTAAAACTTTGTAATTTTATTTAAAAAAATAATAAAGTATTTATATTCTTAAAAAATCTTGACAGAAAATCTAAAATGAGATATTCTTTTAAAAATAATTGGGAAAACAGAAAATAACTTCATATTGAATTTTATTTTTTGATTAATTGAGAAAAGTCAACTATAAAAAAGGAAAATCTATGTTTGATAAACGAATGGCAATCACTTTGTTCTTAGGTATGTTAATAATACTTGGTATCATTTTTGGAGATAGAGTTGTAGAGAATATCTCTTCGGGAAAGAAGATTTCAAATCTAATTGAAAATGACTCTAAGGCAGTGAGTTATTATAAAAAAGCATGTGATTTTCAAGATGGAGAGGTGTGTAATAAGTTAGGAGATATGTATCATACTGGAAAGAATGTCTCTTTAGATTATGAAAATGCTGTTGAGTATTACACTAAAGCGTGTGAACTAGAGAGTGGTGCAGGGTGTAATAATTTAGCATTTATGCTCAATAGAGGTTTAGGTATTGAGAAAAATAATTGGAGTGCATTAAAACTATATAAGAAAGCGTGTAAATATGGTGAAATTGAGGCATGTTATAATATAGGTTCTATGTATTATCATGGAGAGGGGACAAAGCGAAACTACTATACTGCAGCTAAATATTTTAAAAAATCATGTAACAGAGGTGTTGGAGCAGGTTGTAATGACTTGGCGTTTATGTATGAAAATGGTAAGTATCTGAAACGAGATCTATCTGAAGCAATTTCACTCTATCGGGAAGCTTGTGATTTGGGTGAAGCTTCTGGTTGTAACAATGTAGCTTATATCTATGAAAAACGTAATAATGATGTAACTGCAAGAGGCTTTTATAGTAAAGCATGTGATTTAGGAGATACTCCAAGTTGTAACCGATTAGAGAGTGTTCTAGGTAATAAAATTCGTGCTATTAAAGGTGAGGTTGATTTAAAAGAGGCTCAAAATGCTTGTAGAGTCTCAACACAAGGTGGAACTATGTGTTATAGAGTAGGGCTATATTATGAAGAGCATGATGAGCATGAGAAAGCAAGAGACTATTTTGAAAAAGCGTGTAATAGGGGTCAAAGTCAAAGTTGTAAACATTTAGGTGACCTATTTAGTTGATTTTGAATGTGGGTTTTAAAAAAACCCACAAATTTATTACTCTGCCTCTAAAACAGCTCCAGAACTTGCATTGGTTACTAATGCTCTATATTGTCTTAGACATCTACTTGTAAGTGGTTTTACAATAGGCTTAAAGTCTGCTCTTCTTTTTGCTATCTCTTCATCTGA
>JALSQJ010000137.1 GCA_026985495.1 Campylobacteraceae bacterium | reverse complement strand
GTTCACTATGCAAAAGCTAATGAGATAGCACTACAGATGATTAAAGGTGAAAAGAAAGAGACTAAACCAGGAGAGCCAGAAGAGACTACAGGTGACTTCTATGTTGATGAGAAGAACAGACAAATTATCATGACTGAAGATGGATTACAAAAAGCTCAAGATTTATTTGAAGTAGAAAACTTGTATAGCCTAGAAAATGCATCTCTCTCTCACCATCTTGACCAAGCTATGAAAGCACAATATATTTTTGTTAAAGATGTAGATTATGTCTCTCGTAATGGTGAAATTGTTATTGTAGATGAATTTACAGGTCGTCTAAGTGAGGGTCGTCGTTTTTCAGAGGGGCTACACCAAGCCATTGAAGCAAAAGAGGGTGTTGAGATAAAAGATGAATCTCAAACTCTTGCAGAGATTACATACCAAAACTACTTTAGACTCTATGAAAAACTAGCAGGTATGACAGGAACAGCACAAACAGAAGCAACAGAGTTTGCAGAGATTTATAACTTAGATGTAATCTCTATTCCTACCAATGTTCCTATTGCTAGAAAAGATATGAATGACCTTATCTACAATACAGAGGAGGAGAAACTTGATGCAGTAGTTGCAAAGGTGAAAGAGCTTCATGAGAAGGGTCAACCTGTACTTATTGGTACTGCGTCTATTGAGAAGTCTGAACTAGTTCATGAACGTCTAAAAAGAGCAAAAATTCCACACAACACACTAAATGCTAAAAACCATGAGCATGAGGCTAAAATCATTATGGAAGCTGGTAAAAAAGGTGCTGTAACTGTTGCTACTAACATGGCAGGTCGTGGGGTTGACATTAAGATTACTGATGAGATTAAAGAGCTTGGTGGTCTCTATATTTTAGGAACAGAACGTCACGAAAGTAGAAGAATAGATAACCAACTTCGTGGTCGTTCTGGTCGTCAAGGTGACCCAGGTGCATCTCAATTTTATCTCTCACTAGATGATAACCTTTTAAGAATTTTTGGTGGAGAGAAAATTAGAAACATCATGAATAAATTAGGTGTTGAAAAGGGTGAGTATATTGACTCTAAAATTGTAACACGTTCAGTAGAGAAAGCTCAAACTAAAGTGGAAAATATGCACTATGAGTCTCGTAAACACATCTTAGAGTATGATGATATTGCAAATGAACAGAGAAAAGTTATCTACAACTTTAGAAACCAACTTCTTGATGAGAATTTTGATATTGACTCTAAAATTCGTGAAAACCGTTTAGAGTATGTTGACCATATATTGGTTGAATCAGAGATTTATGATGGTGCTGCACGAGAAGATTACAATCTTGAAAAATTAACAAATATTTTTAGAGAAGAGCTAAACATAACTTTAGAGACTGAACTATTTGAGGGGAAAGATTATGATGAAATTCATGAGATGGTTCTTGAAATTCTTACCAATACCTACGAAGAGAAGATGTCTCCACTCTCTCCAGAACAGAGAAGTGAAGTACAGAGAATTTTATATCTACAAGTACTTGACCCACAATGGAGAGACCACCTATATGAAATGGACGTAATGAAGACAGGAATTGGACTTAGAGGTTACAACCAAAAAGACCCATTAACCGAGTATAAAAAAGATAGCTACAACCTCTTTATGTCACTAATAGAGCGTATTAAATTTGAAGCTATTAAAGTACTTCAAGTTGTACAACTAAACTTTCAAGACCCAGAAGAGGAACAGGCTCAACTAGAAGCGATGAGAGCTGAAATGGAAGCACAACTCGAAGCTGAACTTGCAAATGCTAAAACAAATGAAGAGATTGATGCTGATTTTAAAGAGAGTGTTATTGAGAAAAAACCAAAAAGAAATGAGCCTTGTCCATGTGGTTCAGGAAAGAAATATAAACACTGTTGTGGTGTAAGTGGTCCTAAAAAAGGTCTTCTTGCATAATGGCAATAGAAAAAAATCATAGCTTCATAAATAAGGTAATTAAACACTACCTTAGATATGATAGAGACAACCCTTTTATATTTATCTCTTCTCTCCTTGCTTTTTTAGGAATTGCTGCTGGAGTCATGGTGCTTATGTTAGCAATGGGTATTATGAATGGAACACAAAAAGAGTTTAAAAAGCGTCTTTTTGTCATGAACTACCCCCTTACCATAATTCCTATTGGTTATCAAAATGCTAACGATGATATTATCTCAAAACTCTCTACTAAATTTCCAAATCTACTCTTTTCACCCTACTACACTACACAAGTTATCTCAAGAAGTGGCTCAAATGTCAATGGTTCCATACTATATGGAGTTGACTTTGAAAAAGAGAGAAAAATTAACGAAGTTTTTGAAAAAGCGATGGGTAACTCTCTAAAAAGTAAGAGCAAATTTAAAATTGTGACAGGTGAAACACTAACTCAAGAGATGGATATCTACAAAGGTCAAAAACTAACCCTCTTCTTCTCTGAACAACAAGCAATTGGATTTGGTTCAATGCCTGTACAGAAACGCTTTATCATAGATGCTACTTTTAATTCTGGACTTAGTACTTATGATAAAGCAATAATATATACAACGCATGGTGCATTCCAAAAAGTTTTAAAACGTCAAGAGGGTATCTATGATGGTATTCATATATACTCTGCTGATGCAATGAATGACCTAAAAAAGATTAACAGTTACCTAAAAACTATTGGCTACGATAGAGGTGTTCGCATTCAAGGTTGGTGGGAACAAAATAGCTCTTTCTTCGCAGCCATGGAGATGGAGAAACATGCACTATTTCTAGTACTACTTCTAATAATCTTAGTTGCATCATTAAATATTATCTCTTCTCTACTTATGACCGTAATGAGTCGTCGTTCAGAAATTGCACTTATGAAAACCTTAGGAGCTACAAGTGCAGAGATAAAGAGTATATTCTTTAAACTAGGAGCAATTATTGGTCTAGGAGGGATTGTTGCAGGAACTATTTTGGGACTTTTTGGTATGTGGATATTAAAAACATTTGACATTATTCACCTCTCTAAAGAGGTTTATGGCTTCTCAAAACTACCTATTGACTTAACTATGATTGACTTTATATTGATAATTATTGGAGCTATTATTATTGTACTAATCTCATCAATCTACCCTGCTAAAAAAGCATCTTCTACCAATCCACTTACTGTTTTACGAAATGAATAGATTAAAAATAGGGCTTTAGTCCTATTTTTAATCTATCTTAGCTTAGAGAGCTTCTCTTCTTCAATTGAACTAATCTTTTTCTCTATAATATTTAAATAGGATATCAACTCCAAAGATATTCTCTCTAAATCGTTTAGATACTCTAAGGCTATCTGTTCATCACTTGCTGAAATTTTTCTTTTTCTTTTAAATATTTTCGCCCATAAACTCTGCTCTTTTTTATCAAAATAGATTTTAAATATTTTCATATAGATAGTATGTAACTCTTTATGCTTCTTCTCTAACTTCTCAACAGCTTCCTCTTTAAATATGGACAACAAAATTTGACCATCACAGTAGAACCATTTACCAAATTCACATTTTGTAACTTTAATAGGTATCTGCTCTTTTGAGATTTCTAAACCATTAACTAGAGCTTTTGCTCTCTCAACCCACGCAACATGCTCTCGTCTTGCACCTCTAATTTTTGTTAAAATCTCTCCCTTTTTACCCATTAAACTCTCCTTTAATAATAAATATATTTAAAAATTATAAATTATTATTTCTAAGTTAGAGTTGAACTAAAAAGAACTCTTTTTTTTATCTAAGACTCCTCTTCTAACAGCTACTATATGCCACACCCTCACGAATACCATCATCTATAACCATTGAATATTTAAAACCTCCAATAGTATAGAGTTCATCATAGATTAAAATACCAGAAGCAATAAAGTCATCTCGCCCTACACCAACAGCTTTAACTCTCTCCTCTTTACTCATCTCTAAGAGTTTCATTAGTTGTTTTACCAAATCTTTTTGACTCAATCGTGTACCGTGAATCCTCTCTCCATCATAAGTAGCATACTCCATTCCAAGTTTCATTGAAGCAACTGTTGTAGGTGTTCCTGCTGTTGCAATAAAAAGCTCAACCTCTCCATACTCTGATATAACTTCATTATAATACTCTTTCATTGGTTTCATAAGTAGAGGAATAGCTTCTGATATCTCTTGTAATGTATGAAACTTTTGAGTTAGAGTAATAATTCCTATAGGAAAACTTTTAGAGAGACTATTACCCTCTCCATAGTAAAAAAGAAGTTCTGTTGAACCACCACCTATATCTGCTATCATAAAACTTTTAGGTTTCTCATTTAACATTTTTAGACGATACTCTACAGCTTTTAGTGCATAAGTTGCCTCTATTTTACCATCTATCACTTCAAACTCTATATCAGTTCGTTCCTGTATGCTTTTTAAAATTTCATTACCATTTTTAGCTTGACGTATCGCTTCAGTCGTCACTGCTTTTACTCTACAGTTTGAAAAGTCAAGTTGCTCTTTTGCTTCATTAAGTGCTGTTACCACTCTCTCTAAAGCCTCATGGCTTATCTCTCCAGTTTGGCTTAATCCATCAGCTGTTTTAACTGTCTTATGAAACTCTCCAACTCTTTTTTTATTTTCACAATCAAATTTTAAAATCCGTAAACTGTTTGAGCCTAAATCTATGGCAATAATCTTTTTCATAAACACCTCAATATATTATTTTTTAAATTATACAGAAATAAGCTATAATCTCACTCTTATTTATAGGAGTATTAGATGGGAAAAGAGTATGGTATTAATATTTGGGGTGACAATAACTTTATTATTAAAAATCAAACCGTAAATATTAACCATGCATCTCAACCATCACTACTACAAATCACCCAAGATATACGAGCCAAAGGCTACAAAGGTCCTCTACTACTTCGCTTTCCTCATCTTATTAAAAAACAGATAGATTTTCTTTATAGTGAGTTTAGACGTGCAAAAAAAGAGTTTGAGTATCAAGGAACTTTTCAAGCTGTTTTCCCTCTAAAAGTCAATCAATTTCCAAACTTTGTAAATGCACTTATGGAGGTCTCAAAAGAGTATAACTATGGACTAGAAGCAGGAAGCAAAGCAGAGCTTATTATTGCTATGACTCATACCCCTTTAGGTTCTCCAATAACCGTTAACGGATTTAAAGATAAAGAGATGATTTCACTCTGTTTTATTGCAGCAAATATGGGACACAATATTACTATTACTATTGAGGGACTAGGTGAGTTAGAGACTATTATTGAGGTTAAGAGAGAGTTTACTAAAGATAGTAAAAATATGATTACTCCAAAGATTGGGGTGCGTATTCGTCTTCACAGTACAGGTATTGGTATTTGGGCGAAGAGTGGTGGTTACAGCTCAAAATTTGGCTTAACCTCTACAGAACTTCTTGAAGCCTATGAGCGTATAGAAAAAAATAATCTTTTAGAGCAGTTATATATGATTCATTTTCATATTGGTTCTCAAATGTCCGAAATCAATCCTCTAAAAAAGGCTCTAAGAGAGGCAGGAAATATCTATGCTGAACTTAAAAATCGTGGAGCATTTGCACTCAATGCTATTAATATTGGTGGGGGTTTAGCCGTTGAGTATGCTCAACATCAAGAGAGTAGAGAGATAAATTATGAACTTAGCGAATTTGCTAATGATGTGGTCTATCTTATTAAAGAGATTGCTAAAAATAAAAATATTCAAGAGCCTGATATATTTACCGAATCTGGTCGTTTTATTGCATCTTCTCACTCGGTACTTATTGCTCCTGTACTTGAACTCTTTTCACAAGATTACCATGAGAATGCTCTACGACTAAAAGAGAAGAACCCACCACTTATTACCGAACTCTATGAGCTTTGGATCTCTATAAACCAAAAGAATGCTCGTGAGTATCTACATGATGCGATTGACCATATGGAGAGTCTTTTTACCCTATTTGATTTGGGATATATTGATTTAGAAGACCGTTCAAATAGTGAAATTTTGGTAAACCTTATTATAAAAAAGGCTATATTACTTATAAGTGATTTAAGTTCCATTGAGGTTAAAAAGTTACAAAATAAGATACAAGAGCGTTATTTGGTAAACTTTTCTGCTTTTCAGTCACTACCAGATTTTTGGGGTTTACAACAACACTTTCCCATTATGCCAATTGATAAACTAAACCAAAAAGCTACTAATCCTACAACTCTTTGGGACATTACTTGTGACTCTGATGGAGAGATAGCTTTTAATGACAAAATGCCTCTATATCTTCACAATGTAGATATTACCAAAGAGGAGTACTTTTTAGCTTTCTTCTTAACAGGAGCTTACCAAGAGATTTTAGGTATGAGACATAACCTTTTTACCCACCCTACAGAAGTTACTGTAAAGTTTACTAAAGATGGAGAGTACTATTTTGAAAATTTAATAGAATCACAAAATATTATGGATGTTTTAGATGACATAGATTATGATAAAACATTTTTAGATAAACGGTTAAAACAGCAGATAGAGACCTCATCTACTCTTAGTACTATTCAAAAAAGAGAACTCTTAGAAAAACTCTATTTACACCTAAGCGAGAATAGCTATTTGAAAACCATTTTAGCCTCTAAGAAGAGTAAGCTAAAAAAAAGAACTATTTGATAAACTCATAAAATAAAAAATTTAGGAATATAGGAATATTAGTGAATCCATTTAAAAAAATAAAAGAAGACTTTTGTAATGTAAAAAGAAATGACCCAGCTCTACATTCAATTTTTGAACTTTTTATAAACTACCCTGGTCTTTGGGCATTATTATTTCATAGGTTTGCACACTATCTCTATAAAAAAGGGTTACGTTTTATTCCTCGTTTCATCTCTGGTTTAAGTCGTTTTATCACAACAGTAGATATTCACCCAGCAGCAGAAATTGGAGAGCGTCTATTTATTGACCATGCTGCAGGAGTGGTTATTGGAGAGACTTGTATTATTGGCAATGATGTGGTTATATACCAGCAAGTAACCCTAGGAGGAGTAAGCACCTCAACAGGGAAACGACACCCAACAGTTGGAAACAATGTAGTCATTGGAGCAGGTGCGAAGGTATTAGGAAATATTACTCTTGGAGACAATGCCAAGATTGGTGCAAACTCTGTTGTAGTTAAAGATGTTCCATGTTGTGCCACTGCCATTGGTGTACCTGCTAGAATTATCAACTGTGATACTAAAAATGAAGAGTTACGTCACGATATGATTCCAGATGTTACAAAAGAGATGTTTCACTACCTTATTAAGCGTCTTGCCGTATTAGAGGAGAGTCTAAAAACAGGAAATACAGAGCTAATGGAGAAAGAGGACCATGAGTTGGTTGAGATTTACTCTACTTTTATTCGAGCTATGAAGTAAACGATATTTTAATGAATGCTTTAATTAATTGTTATGTATAATTTCAAGATTTCGATATTACATCTTAAAAAAGGGCTAAACCATGCTTTCAAAACGTATTCAGACACTCTCTTCTTCATTAACCATTGCTATCTCATCTTTAGCAAGAGATTTAAAAGCAGAGGGTAAAGATGTACTCTCTTTCTCTGCTGGTGAACCAGACTTTGATACACCAGTTGCTGTTAAAGAGGCTGCTAAAAAAGCACTAGATGAGGGGCATACTAAATATACTGCTGTTCCAGGTACACCTGAGTTACTTCAAGCAGTTGTAGATAAACTTAAAAGAGAGAACGGTTTAGAGTATGCTACAAATCAGATTCAGACCAACAATGGTGCTAAACACTCACTCTTTAACCTCTTTCAAGCTGTGATTGATAATGGTGATGAGGTAATCATTCCTGCTCCATATTGGGTAACCTACCCTGAACTTGTTAAATATGCAGGTGGGGTATCGGTTATTATTGATACTAACGATGAGAGTGGATTTAAGATTACACCACAACAGTTAAAAGAGGCAATTACACCAAAAACTAAGATGCTAATATTAACTTCACCATCTAACCCAACAGGTGCTGTTTACTCAAAAGATGAGTTAGAGGCTTTAGCAGAGGTTTTAAAAGATACAAATGTTATTGTTGCTTCTGATGAGATGTATGAGAAATTGGTATTTGGAGATACTAAATTTGTATCTACTGCTTCTATTTCAGATGATATGTTTCAAAGAACTATTACTATTAATGGTCTAAGTAAATCAGCAGCCATGACAGGTTGGCGTTTTGGATACATGGCTTCTGCAAACCAAGAGCTTATATCTGTTATGAACAAACTACAGTCGCAAAGTACTTCAAATATTAACTCTATTACACAAGATGCTGCCATTGTAGGTTTAAATGGCACAATAGACAAAGAGATAGAAGAGATGAGAGTAGCTTTTGAAGAGCGTTGTGGTAAAGCTGTAGAACTTTTTAATGCTGTAGATGGTCTCTCTGTTGTTAAACCAAATGGTGCATTCTATCTCTTTGTAAATATTAAAGAGGTATCAAACGACTCTATGCAGTTCTGTAAAGATCTACTTGAAGCTGAAGGTGTAGCTGTTGTTCCTGGTGTTGGTTTTGGAAGTGAAGGCTACTTTAGATTCTCATTTGCAACCGATATAGATACTATTAAAGAGGGAATCTCCCGTATTGAGAGATTTGTTAAAGGGTTATCGTAGGTGTGACCATGTCACACGTCAAATTAGATTTAAATCTCTTATTAATTCTAATAATTCAAAAATATTGTTTTTGTGGTGCATTTAAATGCACCCTACGGCGTATAAATCTATCTTTCCTCAAAGCCCTTTTCTAATAATCTAAGTTCAACAGAGCGATAGCTGTCTAACTGATGACTGTATAAGCTTATCCAAATCTATTATTTTATTTTCGTATAATTTACCAATTTCAAAGGTATAAAATGACTTATATTCTTCTAATACTAGCAAATACTACTAGGTTCAGTATTCAGTCGATTTCTTCCTGAATTTAATTCTTTAAATAAAGCAAAATTTATTGAAATAGAGCGTTACCCTCAAAACAAAGCCAAAACATTACAATATGACATATTTTTATGATTTTTTATTTTTTTATGTTAAGATTTTAAATGGCAAATTATAAACGATTTTTTTTTAATAATTATAGATATTACATAACCATTGTTACCCATCAACGCAATCCGATTCTTATTGAAAATATTGAGCTTTTAAGAAATAGTTTCAAATATGCTAAAAGTCTATTTTCTTTCGATATAGAAGAGATAGTAATTATACCTGACCATATACATATGATTATATATGTTGAGAATGCAAAAGATTACCCTAAAATCATTAGTTCCTTTAAACGATACTTTTCAAAAAATTGTGACCCAAAATTTTATGAAGATATTTTTCAAAGTTCTCATCGAAAAAAATATGGATATAAACCTGTATGGCAAAAACGATTCTATGAACATACCATTAGAGATGAAAAAGATTATCGCACAAAAGTAGAATATATTCACAATAATCCTGTTAAACATGGATTAATAGAGAATATACATGAATGGGAATATGGTTCATTAAATTTTAAAAAATGTGTGACACGGTCACACCTACGGTTTTTTAAAATTAAAAATATTACCTCACAATTAAAATCATCGTAGGTGTGACCATGTCACACATCAAAATAAAATCAACATTAATTAAAATGATGCATACTCTATAGGGTCTTTAACCCCTGCTAGTTTAAATCCATTTAGACGTAAACGACACGAATCACACACTCCACAGGCTCTCTCTTCCTCTTTATAACATGACCATGTATCTTCTAATGGAACATTTAACTCTATTGACTTTTGAACAATTTCAGACTTTTTCATGTGAACTAGTGGCATTCTAATCTCTAATTTTGTCTCCTCTTTTGTTCCAAGATTAATTGACTGCTCCATGCTCTTTATATAGGTGTCCCTACAGTCAGGGTAACCAGAGCTATCCTCTTCTACAACACCAATAAAGAGTGCTTCAGCTCCATGTTTTTCAGCTAAAGCTGTTGCAATTGAGATAAAAATCCCATTTCTAAAAGGTACATATGTAATTGGCACACCATCTTCTACCCCACCTGTTGGAACCTCTAAAGAGCTATCGGTCAAGGCAGAAGCCCCTATCTGTTTAAAAAAGTCTAAATCTATCTCATACTGCTCTATAGTCTCTAGTTTTTTAGCTATTTTTCTAAAAGATTCAAGCTCTTTTTTTTGGGTTCGTTGCCCATAATTAAAATGAAGAGCGACAATATCGTAACCCTCATTTTTTGCCAATGTCGCCCCTAAAGCACTGTCCATTCCACCAGATATAATACATACTGCTATTTTATTCACAATCTATCCATTTTTTACAGCCATTTTACCTCTTTTTGGGTAAAATCTTAGCTATGTTAAACATTGAAAATCTTACCCAATTTACCTTTGACCCCAAATTGTTAAAAGCTATTGCAAAAAGTTTAACTTCAAGGGAGATTGATTTAACTCTATGTTACAATAATACTATTCAACAGTACAACAAGGAGTATCGCCAAAAAGAGCAACCTACTGATGTTTTAAGTTTTCCAATTACAAGTGATATAATTGATTTTCATAACAGTGCTATGCCTTTAGGCTCCATTGTTATCTCAATAGACTATGTTATTCAAAAAGCAGAAGAGTTTAAACACAGTGAAGAGGCTGAATTGGCACTACTATTTATTCATGGACTACTTCATATATTAGGCTATGACCATGAAACGGACAGTGGAGAGATGAGGGAGAGGGAGCGATTAATTATTGAAAAATTTAACCTTCCAGAAAGTTTAATTGTAAGAACAGAGGAGAAGTAATGGATTTTGTCATATTTATTTTGGCAATGGGAGCATTGATATTTGGTGCTGATTTTATTATAAATCAGA
>JALSQJ010000136.1 GCA_026985495.1 Campylobacteraceae bacterium | reverse complement strand
GACAAATATTGCCATCATCTCGCCTATGCTCATCTCTCCAAGATAGACAAAATAGACAGCTAACATCTTAAAAAGAACATTTGAGTAGGTCATTAGAACTCTTGCACCACTTAAAGATTTTTCCCACTTTACATCATACTCATAGGTTTTGTCTCGAACCTCTGTTGCATCATGGTTGATTTTATCAAAAAAATGATTTTCTCTATTCTGTACACGAATTTGATTAAAGAGTTCAAGCCCCTCTACTAGAGAGTTATTAAAAGTAGCAATAGTCTTGTTTCTATCTTTCATAAGTTCAGAAAGTGTTTTAAAGACTTTAATAAAAATCTTAATAACTAACGGATTTAAAATCAGAATAACCAGTGCCAACTTCCAATTTAAATAGAGCAGTACAGCAGACATTCCAAATAGTTTTAGAAGTTGGATAACAATAGTACCCATACTACTAGATAGAAAATCTATAACCACTCTAATATCAGTTCCCATCTTAGAAGAGATAGAGCCAGAACCTAACATATCATACTCACTCATAGAGACTTTTTTTAGATGAAGGAGTATCTTTTGACGTATATTTAGTCGTATCTCTTCGGTTACCTTATGAAGATGGGCATTTCTAATAATATTAAAAACAGTCACTATCCCATGAAGCATAAGGGTTAAAATAAAAACAATCAATATGTAATATTCAGCAGAGTTTATCTCTACAAATTGGTTTACAAAGGCAATAAACTTACCCTCTTTTCCCAAAAGAACCTCATCAACTAAAAATGGAATAAACAGAGGAATAGGAACAGAGATAAATGTGACAATTAAGGCTAAAACATTAGCAAGAATAATAGGATTTCTATAGAGCTTAACTTGCTCCAACAGATAATTAAATGTAATCATAGGGTCTCCTTTTATAGAAAAATAGTTATAAAAGTAGCAGTTTGAAGGGGTATAGAGATAATCTCTGATTTTAAAGTAGGGGGAAGGTTTATCCTTTTTTTAAATTTTGACAAAGAATTATATTTGAAATATATTAACAAATAGTTAACAATAAAAATTAATATCTATCAAAGAGAACCCACGACACTCAACAGAATAATCTTTGTATTTAGAAGTTAATTTAATATTGGGTATATCATACTAAAATTATCTCTTAACTTTTCATAATCCTATTAATATATCTAAGCTATAATAAATATAGAAGGTTATTCTAAAGGAGAAGATATGAGCTGGTTCAACAATAGTAAAAAAGTATATCCTACCAAGATGTTTGTCAATTATCTTTCGGAAACACCTCCTACAAAAGGTATGCGTTTTAGTAAATCAAAGTCAATAGGTGGTTCACTTCTTTCAGCCACTATGGGTGTACAGGGTGTCGCTATTGACATGATTATAACAGCTACACCCAAAATAATTGACAAAGGTATGGAACTTCTATCAAATACCATTAACTCCTTAGCTAATGAGAAGATATTTTCAACTACTGTAAAAAGAAATTTTGATGTAATAAACCCAGCAAAAATCTCTCTACCTAGTAAAATTACTCTTGTTAGAGGTGATTTTGCTACTAAAGTTACACAAGAGGGTGAACTCTTTGGTGATGGTACAAAAAAGAGTAGAAACCAAGCTGTACTTTTAAAAGACACTAAAGAGTTACAGATAGAGATAGATATTGTCAAATCAAAAGACAATCGTGCCATATACTTTCAGCCTACATCATACTTCTATTGTGGTGAAAACAGTCAAGGTGATGCCATTGATGAGATAGTTATTGCTTTTGCTTTTATTACTCCAGGTACAACCCTACTTAACCCTCAAGATGTTAAATTTCAGAACTTTTTACATTTTGAAGCATTAAAGAGTAATAAACAGTACAACTTTACATCAGCTAGTGGCTGTGACAACTCATTTCAATCATCGTGGATGAATGCTCCACTTTCAGATAATGTTCCCTATACAATGGTAGTTCAAATTCAAGAGATAAGAGCAGGAAACTCATTTGCACAACTACTTCAAACTGTTTACCAAGAGAATGAAACATATATTAAAAGTGGTCTTACCGAAAAAGTAAATCAACTTGACCACCCAAAAGAGTAGTATTATTGATAATACCACTTAATCAAAGATATCCAGTTTGGATAGTTTTGTGAAAACTCTAACTTTTCATACATCTCAAAGGTCTCTTTAAAGGGTCGTTTTTGAGATGGGAAGTAGAGCGAAACCCCATTAGCATCTCTCATGCTATAACCCATATTATGATTCGCAACAATAAACTGTTTTAGAGAACATAGAAGTCTATTTGCAGGTATCTTCAAAGCCTCTATATCTAAACGCTCTAATGCTTTATTGACAAAATCTACCACATCAACATACTCATTTTTATTAAAAAGTTGAGAATTTAAAAGGGTATATTTTAGCTCTTTTCTGCTCTCTAAATTTTCCAATAACACCTTTGCAAACTCATCTATATGCTTAGCAACTTGTTCAATACTCTCTAAATTATATGCCGATTGTGTCACATCATACGACTCTAGTTCATAGTAGTCACCATAAAACTCTACTAACTCTTTTCCCATACTTAAAGTATTCTCTTTTAGACTCAAATCTTTTAAAATACGAGGATAATCCCAACCCGAAGCAGGTTCAACATGTTGTGAAGCCACCATAATTTTTGCATTTTCTCGTAACTGATAGGCTACCTCAAACATGCCCATAAGACA
>JALSQJ010000135.1 GCA_026985495.1 Campylobacteraceae bacterium | reverse complement strand
AAAGTTGTATAAAGTTCTGTTCTTCATCTATTGATTCTCCATAAAAGCTTTGGTACTTCTTTTTTAGGTTGTAGTTTAGCTGTTTTTGTAGTTTAAGTATATCGCCATCTCTATCCATAGTCCAATAGACTCCTTTAGAGCTAGTGACAATAACAGGTGTAACAGAGTAGAGTTCAGAGATAAAAAACTGTTTAATGGTTTTTTTATGAGTCTCTATGACTTGAAAGTGTGGATTGTCGATATTTTGTCGTAACGTTTTAGAGAGTTTATCTATAAAGTTTTCATCTAAAGAGCGAAGAGAAAAAGTGTAACTTTCGCCTTTTTTGTAAATCTTTTCTCTCTCTATTGGGTAGAAGTTTCCAAAAGTGTAATACTTAAAAACATTCTCTTTATAGTGTAGAGATTTCAAACTCTCATCTTGTGCCATTGAGAAGCTAATATATTTTGAGACTATCTCAAAACTCTCTTTGAATGGTATCTCTTTTTTTATGTATGCAGTGCATATAAGTTCAAAATATTTCATAAAAAAAGTATAGCACGATTTTAATTGAGTATATGTTAAAAAATTGAATTAAAAAAAGTGGCAGTAAACTCTACTTCCCACTCAAAAAACTCTGCTCCCCATTCACCAAAATAGGGTTTTGCTGTTTAAACTCTTCATCTGAAAAGAGAAAGCGAAAATTCTCCATGTACTCAACTAATACTTCATAAGCTTTACGGATTTCTTGAAATTTTTCAGTAGAACCACCCTCCATGTCGGGGTGGTACTTTCGTGAGAGTTTGAGGTACTTTTTACGCACATCCTCTTTGGTGCATAATGAGATTAAATCTAACGTTTTCACAGCATCTTGAAACTCTAAAAGACTTACTTGATGCATCTCTATTAAGATTCCAACTTAAGAACAGCCATAAATGCCTCTTGTGGAACGTTTACTGAACCAATGGCTTTCATCCGTTTTTTACCTGCTTTTTGCTTCTCTAAGAGTTTACGTTTACGCGTAATATCTCCACCATAACATTTAGCTGTTACATTTTTACCTGTTGACTTGACATTAGTTCTAGCAATAATCTCATTTCCAATACTCGCTTGAATTGCTACTTCAAATAGCTGTCTAGGGATAAGCTCTTTTAAACTTTTTACAAAAGCTAAACCTCTAGTTCGTGCTTTATCTCTAGGGACAATAATAGAGAGAGCATCAACAACCTCTCCTGCAACTTTAATATCCAATTTAACCAAATCTCCTGGTCTAAAACCAACAGGTTCATAGTCGAAACTAGCATACCCTTTAGTACTACTTTTTAACTTATCATAAAAATCTAAAACAATCTCATTCATAGGTAAATCATACTCTAAAAGTACTCTTTCTGAATTGATATAATCCATTTTAATCTGAATACCACGACGGTCATTTAAGAGTTTAATTACATTTCCCAAATAGTCATTAGGTACTAAAATAGTTGCTCTAATATATGGCTCATAAATGGTATCTATCTTTTGAACTTCAGGCATATCGTAAGGATTTTGAATACTAATTCTCTTGCCATTGGTCTGTTCTACTTCATAGACAACAGTTGGAGCAGAGGCGATAAGTTCAAGATTAAACTCACGCTCTAAACGCTCTTTAATCACCTCCATATGAAGCATTCCAAGAAAACCTGTTCTAAACCCTGAACCTAATGCCAAAGAGCTTTCAGGCTCATAAGAGATGGAGCTATCATTGAGTTTTAGTTTATCAAGTGCATCTCGTAAATCTTCAAACTTATCTGTTTCAATAGGGTAGATTCCTGCAAAAACGAAAGGTTTAGCAGGTTCAAAACCATCAATTGCTACTTTAGTAGGATTTTTAACATCAGTTATAGTGTCTCCTACCTGTAAGCCATCTACTGTCTTTTGACCTGTGACTACAATACCAATCTCACCTGTTTTAATCTTACTCGTCTTAATAGGAGCAATAGGATTTGGATACATTAAATCTAAAACTACATGCTCCTCTTTGGTACTCATAATTTGAACTTTTTGACCTTTCTCGATACTGCCTTCATAGACTCTAACTAAAGCTAATGCACCCAAGTAATTATCAAACCAAGAGTCATAAATCAACGCTTTTGTAGGAGCATCTTCATCTCCATTTGGTGCAGGGATACGCTCAACAATAGAATCAATAAGTTCAGCAACACCCTCACCTGTCTTAGCAGAGACAAGATTGTGTTCAGTACAATCAATCCCAATAGCATCTTCTACCTCCTCTAAAACCCTTTCAGGTTCGGCAGCAGGTAAATCTATTTTATTGACTACAGGAAGTAACTCTAAATCATTCTCCATAGCAATATATACATTAGCAATTGTTTGTGCCTCAACACCTTGTGCAGCATCAATAATAAGTAATGCTCCCTCACTAGAAGCTAAAGAGCGACTAACCTCATAGGAGAAGTCAACATGACCTGGGGTGTCGATAAGGTTTAGAATATAATGCTCCCCATCTTTCTCATAATTGAGTCGTACAGATTGAGCTTTAATTGTAATTCCACGCTCTTTTTCAATATCCATTGTATCCATAACTTGTGCCGACATCTTTCGGTCAACAACAGCATTACACTCTTGGATAATTCTATCTGCTAATGTTGACTTTCCATGGTCAATATGAGCAATAATTGAAAAGTTTCGTATATGTGTCTGTGGTATTTCCATTAGTTTGTCTCAAATAGTGAATTTACACT
>JALSQJ010000134.1 GCA_026985495.1 Campylobacteraceae bacterium | reverse complement strand
TATTAATGAATACAGATAATAATGAGTTAGAAAAAGTCTTTAGAGACTATTTTTTTCCTTATGTAAGTTTAGATACAATATCAGTAGATGGTAAGTGGCTGAGGGGAAGTGATATAAGTGGACAATATACAAATGAAAGCCATAAATCTGTTTTCAATATATTAGACAAAGAGAAAAAGCTAGTACTGGCTCATAAGTTTATGGAGATAGGAAAACTAAGTGAAATCCCTGCATTTAGGGAGCTATTAGAGGATGAACGGTTCTGTACAGGGAATCAGATATTCTCATTTGATGCTCTCTTAACTCAAGTCGATTTACTCAATACGATTAATGATACAGAACGCAGATATATTGCCAAAGTGAAAGGTAATCAAGAAAAACTAAGAGAGAAAGCCAAAGAGACCATTAAACTTTTCAGTGAACCCACTGATATTTATAAAGATAAAAAACCTACTATTGAAGGAAATAAATTAACCAGTAGAACCGTTGAGATTTTTGAAAGTTCTGATTGTAATTTAGTTATGTTTCATCCTGATTTCAAAAATATTCAGACCATTATAAGAATAACCAAAGAGGTTATAGATAATGAAACTGGAGAAGTAAAAACAACCATCACTTATTTAGTTGCAAACTTCAAAAGTAATGCTAAATTTTTTCACAACTCTATCTTACAACATTGGTCTATTGAGACCTATCACTACCATTTAGATATGTTGACAAAGGAAGATGACCACATTGCCTATGTAAATCCATTCTCTATGTCAATTTTAAGAAGTTTTACCATCAATCTCTATCAACTCTACTTTAATAAGCATAAGGACGAGAAGATTATGAAATCTAAAGTCACCATGGCTGAAATCAAAAGAACTTGCCATCATTTGGATGATTTTACCTCTGAAATTCTTGAAATTGAGTCTTAGGTCTCTTTTTTTTGTGTTACTTATTATTTTTTTCTTTTTCATATGGGATTTTATTGATTGGATAGAGAAAATTTTAGGATGTTATTAGTCTCATCGGATTTACCTATATAAACTTTTAGAGGAGAGTTTAAATGATGGTTTTACGAAGTGAAATTTGGTTAGCCAATCTTAACCCATCAAAAAAAGCAAATGAGATTGGCAAGATACGTCCTGTTTTAATATTCCAAAATGATGAATTAAATAGAAGTAGTTACCCCACAACAGTAGTTTTACCACTAACCACATCTTTGATTGATGAGGCAAAACCTTTGAGATTTAGAATCACTAAAAGGGAAAGACGACTTCAAAAAGAGTCAGATATTTTGATTGCTCATATTCGCTCTATTGATAATATAAGATTAATAGAGAAGATAGCTTCGGTGAATAGTGATGAGATGTTAGAGATAAAAGAGCTTTTAGATGAAGTTTTATTGAACTATTAAATATATTTTTAAAGTATTAATTAAGAAATTAGACCTTTTTAGTTAAAATATTAAAATAATTTTAATAAAAAGGTTTAATTTTGAAATATATTTTTAAAATAATTATATTATTATTACTTACTACATTTTTTCTTCAAGCAACAATCATTGAAAAAAGAGTTTCCAGTAATAATGATATGGTTTTTATTATTACAGGAACAGGAAAAAGAGTTGCTGAATCTTATGATGGATCAGCAAATAAAGCACCTTTATTACATATTGAATATGGAGAAGAGACTAAAGATTTTGGAGATGTCCCAAACACCTACACGCATGTTAGCCACGAAATAGATGAAAATTTATATTTAGGAAATTCTGTTCCTGATGGGGAAACTAACCAACAAAGCTCAAACCATGCCACAGGAGATGGAGATGATGATAATGATGGTGTAGTAGGTGTCGTTCCAACTTTAACTGTTGGAGATAGTTCTTACACTCCTTTTATTGTAAATGGCTCTTCTGTAAGAATTAAACTTCATGGTGACAGAGGAGCTTTGGAGGAGGGAGCAGTTAGAAGTTCATTTATAAAAGCTATTGGGGAGGCATTTAAAATAACTCAAAGATGAAAATATTAAATTTATTTTAAATAAATAAAGTATATTAAACTTTAAGAAATGTAATATATATTATAATTGATAATTAATATTTCTTGAAGGAATACCCCATGCAAAATTTTTTTAAACGCTTTATATTTATATTTACACTATTCTTCTCCTCTCTACTTTTTGCTGATGGAACAGATATTCGCATCACTGTATCTAACGCCTCCTCTGTATATGAAAATGGTGGAGTATCTAACTTTACCATTCAATTAAGTGAAAATCCTGATTGGTGTGATGAGGTAACGGTAAACTATCAAACAGTAGATGGAAGTGCGAAAGCAGGAAGTGACTATACAGCTAAAAGTGGCTCTGTTACCTTTTATGGTTTATGTTTTACGCAATTACCAACCAATTCAGAGACCATATCTGTAAATAGTATTGATGATACTATTCATGAAAATAGTGAAGGATTTTATCTCTCTATCTCAAACTCTGATGTTGGTTATGTGGTTAGTGATAACTCAGGCTATGGTGTAATCTATGACGATGATTTAGAAGCACTTAAACTTACAACATTTAATAATAAAAGCATTACAGAGAGTGATAGTGACCAAACCCTCTCTTTGGTTGCCTATTTTAATAGAAATCTTACTAATAATATAACCCTTACCTACCATACAGAAGATGGAACAGCTAGTAGTGGAAGCGATTATATTGGTGTTTCTGACACTATAACTGTTAATG
>JALSQJ010000133.1 GCA_026985495.1 Campylobacteraceae bacterium | reverse complement strand
ACCAATCAACATCTTTAAATTAAAATAATATTTTAATAAATATAATAATATTTATAGTATAAAATTATATGTTAAACTAACTTTATCTACAAATTAAAGGCTAAAAGATGGAGAAGGTTCATTTAGATGGATATAGAAATTTTAGAGATAAATATTTTAAAGATAATGAACAACTCTTTGATGAGTTAGCAAAAGGGCAGAAGCCTCACACTATACTTATTACATGTAGTGATTCTCGTGTAGCACCAACTAAAATTCTATCTGCAAAAGCAGGAGAACTCTTTATTGCTAGAAATATTGGAAATATAGTTCCTCCATACGAGACAACAAAAGGTGCAACTCAATCGGCTATTGAGTATGCTGTAAATGCATTAAAGATTGAGAATATAGTAATATTGGGACATAGTTCATGTGGTGCATGTAAGCATCTATATCATGAACACTCTCCTGAAGATGAAGATGTTGAGTTAAGTCATGTTGAAGAGTGGTTAAAACTTGCCTATCCTGCCAAAAATGAGTCTATGTTAGAGTATCTAGCAGATAAAAGTAAAAATTTATCGGAGATAACAGAGAAAAATAATGTTAAACTATCACTCAATCGTCTTATGACCTATCCATATATCATTGATGGTCTTGAAAATAGAACATTAAAGATACATGGCTGGTGGTATGATATAGGAACAGGAGTCCTAGAATCATACAACTATGCTACAAAAAACTTTGAAGTAGTTGTTTAAGATCAGATGCATTACTTTTACTAGAAAAGAAGTATAATACTCCAATTTTTATATTGGAGTTTTATCTTGTCATTTTTTTCTTATCAAACAATTAAAAGTATTCTTTTTAACCTTAACCCTGAAACAGCACACACCTTAACAGGTATGGGACTAAAGATAGCTCCCTATGCTCCTCTGCTCTTTAACATTCCTAAAAATCACTATTTTGTAGATAATAGAATGTTACATCAAGAGCTTTTTGGAACAACTTTTAAAAACCCTATTGGTCTAGCTGCTGGATTTGACAAAAATGGAGAGTATATTAAAGCGATGCCAAGTTTAGGTTTTGGCTATACTGAAATAGGAACAATTACCCCTAAACCACAAGCAGGAAACCCACGACCTAGACTATTTAGACTTAAAGAGGAGCGTTCTATTCAAAATGCTATGGGCTTCAATAACCGTGGTGCAGAGTTTATGGTTCAACAACTTAACAGAGTAAAAAAATTTGACTACCCTATTGGAATTAATATTGGTAAAAATAAAGTTACCCCTGAAGATGAAGCTCTAAATGACTACAAAATACTCTTAGAGACCTTTAAAGAGTATGGAACCTATATTGTCATTAATATCTCTTCTCCAAATACCCCTGGACTTAGAGACTTGCAAAATGAGAAGTTTATCACCGACCTATTTACAATGGCAAAAAAGATTACCACTAAACCTATCTTCTTAAAGATTGCTCCAGATATAACAGAAGATGATGCCATTGACCTTTGTACCTCAGCTGTCAATGCAGGTGCATCAGGAGTTATTGCAACTAATACCACCATTGACTATAGCGTAACCCCAAATGCAAAAGATTTTGGAGGAATTTCAGGTGCATTGGTTCGAGAAAAATCTTATAAACTCTTCAAAGCCATAGGAGAAGAGCTTTATGGAAAAACTATTTTAATATCTGTAGGTGGAATCGAAACAGCCGAAGATGCCTACCGACGAATTAAATCAGGAGCAACCCTTATTCAGGTCTATTCAATGCTCATCTACAATGGTCCAAAGATGATAAAAGAGATAAATGAGGGGTTAATTGAGTTATTAAAAGCAGATGGATATAGCCACATCTCTGAAGCTATTGGAGCTGATTGGAGGTAATAGGTACTACATAAAAAATGTTATTAATATGTTACTACTTTCTTACTATTTTGTTATAAATTTCATATATTATACAAGCATCAAAGGAATCAAAGGAAACATATATGCCAAAAGAGTATAACGATTACAAGCTATTAGAGATGGCTCAAGAGAGATTAATGCTAGAGGAGTTTTTAGTAAAAAAATCCAATCTTAGCAGTAGAGATAGTAAAGGTAGAAATGCACTATTTTGGGCAATTAAATATAGAAATAGGCATAATGTACAAATACTACTAAAGTACAATATAAACCTTATGGTAACACCTACTACTCATGCTCTATTCCATGCAATAAAAGTAAATGATATAGAGATTTTTATGCATATATTTGCACTAGAGGAACAAGATATAAATATGAGAGATAAACATGGTGTAACATTAATTATGAGAGCAATTGAGATAGAATCAATTCATATTGTTCGTTATCTTATAAATCGTGGTGCAAATCTATATCTAAAAGATAATAATGGTAAAAGTGTTTCAGATTATATTCAAAGTTGTAAATACCAAGACCTTTTTAACTTAGTATATTATCGTATCGTTTATGAAAAGAGTAAAGTTGCTTAATATAAAAGTAACTATTTTATTCTATAAATTGATACGATTTTAAAACTATTTTCAAACTCTTTTAAAATCATTATACCCCTACTCTTTCCAGAGAGTCTCTTTCCTCTACTATTGCTTACTCTCCATGATGTTGTTGTTTTGATTTTATAGTAATTTATATTATCTATCTTATAGCTTTTTAATATCTTAAAATCCAAAATTTTAAAATCTCTTTTAGTCCATTTTCTATTGTATCTTTTTTGACTATTTGCAACTGTTTTATGCCCAATATTTCTAAATCTAAAGTACCTTTTTACCCTCTTATCATAATATTTTAGACTCTCTTTTACAGAAGTAGCAGTAGCATAAATATAGTTATCTAAAAATATTTTTATAGCAACTTCAGGAGTTTGAGTTGAGCTATTATCTTCTGGTTCTACTTTCTCTTTAGATTTAAAATTAACTTTAAGAGAGCTATTATTATCTATTTTGGTATCTATTGATGAAGTAATATTTCTCTGCCTTTTACTAAGATTCTCTTCCTTAGTTTTTATAGAGCTATTCTCATCTGCTTTAATACTCTCAACAGCTTTAGATACCTTTGAAATATTTAGTTCAGATTTTAGAACCATAGGCTTTTTTTCAACAATAGGCTCTTCTATAGTCTTAGCTTTAGCTACCTTCTTAACTACATACTCTTCTCTATCTTGTAATTTTGGTAACTTTTTTTCATCTACAACACTACTTTTACTACTCTCTACACTTTCACTCTTTTGGAAAAATTGATATAGATAATAAGCCATACCCAACAAAACAATAAGAGCTAGAAATATCTTAATAGATAGAGAGGTTGATACTCTTTTTTTATCCTCTTTAACTAGTTTACTTAACATTGGTAAACTAGCTCCATCACTATCTATATATTGTAGATACCTCTCTAAACTTGCATTACTTGAATACTCCATAATAGTATAGATAGTATCATTCTCTTCCTCATAACCAAAAATTCTAATCTCATCACTATCTATAGTTAATTTCCTAGCATTAATCTCATCTTTAATCTCTTTTTTTCTCTTATGAAAAACTGCTCTAGCCTCTATAGAAGTAGAGACAAAGTTCTCCTCTCTAATAGAAAAAGTTTCAAAAAAAAGCTCTTTTATGACAAAAAAGCTCCCTTTTCTCTTAATATCTCGAACAAGATAGAGAATTTCAAACTCATCTTCTCCTAAAACTTCTATAATCTCATATTTATTAGCAATATGCCACCCTACAGGTAAATACTTGCTTCTATCCATATACTACTCCCCTCCCCTTTTCTCTAACATCCACTCTTGATTTTGAGTTCCTCGTACCTTTTTATGAAAGCTTTGAAGCTTAGTACCATCTTTTGTCTTCTTGTATTTTACATCTAAAACGTTCAATGACCACTTACTTACAATAAAAACATAACCTTTATTATCAGAACTTTCAAACTTCCACTCTTGATGGTCATTTTTAGTTTTCTTCTTTTTATTTAAAATGATTTTAGCCCCATCGTTACTATCTGCATCTTTAATCTCAATCACTTTTCCAGAAGTTAAATTTTCTATGAAAAAGTACTCTTTTCTCTGATTAGCTTTGGTCAATATCCATTGCTGATTAGGGTTGTTTATATCTGATTTTTCAATAATCACTTCACCCTTCTCGTTGGAACTAATGGCAACATCTCCTAATTGAGAAATAAACATAAAACTTTTACTAATGCTTCTCTCTTTCTTATCTATAGTCTCTTGGACTCTCTTGCTCTTTTTACGTCGATAAACTACAAAAGATGTCATAAGAAAGAGAATAACTCCTGCTACTGTGGGTGAAAAGTTATCTAAAAGTGAAGAATATTTAGAAGAGAGTTCCTCTCTAACTTCACTAAAATCACTACTTATATCTTGAGTAATTTTACCCAACTGCTCTATCTTCTTATAGTTTGAGACGTAAGGGTTGTCATTGCCTTGTAGAGCTTCTATGAGCTTATTTCTTCTCTTCTCCCAAGCAGAAACAGGGTCTAAGTTGTTCCATGCAATAAACATCTTCTCTTGCCTTTTAGAGATTCGTAAACCATAACGTTTACGCATATAAAAGTAGGTTCTAGCAATATCACCATATAGGGAAGGAGCTGGTTCAGCTTTTTTTTCTGAAAATGAAATCTCCATGTCAACTTTTCCATATACCCTCTTTTCACCCTCAATCATATCATACTTAAAGTTACTTCTATCTCCATTTATCTCACCAATAGCAGGAACTAAATTGTGCATATCTGCTTCCATCTGCTTAAACTTAGTATTGGTTTGCCGACAATTCATACGCCCACCCTTTTGCCAACAACGTAACTGATGTCCAAAATGCCAAGCAGGAACTATATGTTCCCACTCAATACGCTCTGAACGATTTTTATTTTTACGATACTTAAAACCACAAGTTTTATGAATAGGCACAAGCTTTTTCTCTTTTATAACATAGTCACAACCCGAATAGAAAGCTTTTTGATGAGATGGGTAAACTTTGGTAGCCAAAAGAAGTTTAGAACGACCAAAAGAGAAAGCACTACCCTTAGCAGAAAAAATCAAGTCATCAATAGTAGCAACATCCTCCTCAAACAGATCACCATCTTGTTGCATATAATATTCAGAACCATCAACTACTATTCTCTTTAAGAGCTCTTTTGTATCTGAAGCCATAAAGGTATTAAGGTCGTTAGCAGAGAAAAACTTTTGAGGTTCATAATTTTCATAGTTATTTTGAGCTAAAAGTAGAGTAGTTAAACTAAAAGTAGCAACAAATAGTATTTTTTTAATAAATTTCATAATCGCATTCCAAATAATTCCTGAATTTAAAAACCTGAGCATGAAACTATATCAAAAGTTTGTTTTATTATTAACTAAGTGATAAAGAAAATATCTATTTTACTATGAAAGCGAAGATATTTTCGCTAAAATACCATCTTTTAAAACTGTGATTAGGATAATAGAATTATGATAAAAAAAACAGTTATATTTATGCTTATAACCATAGGACTTTTAATGGCAAACTCTCTACCAAAACACTACACTGAAACTTTAGATAATGGACTTCAAATTGTGGTCATTCCAATGAAAAATGACTCAAATGTCATAACAACTGATATTTTTTATAAAGTAGGAAGCCGTAATGAGGTGATGGGGAAAAGTGGTATTGCCCATATGTTGGAGCATCTAAACTTTAAATCTACTAAAAACCTTAAAGCTGGTGAGTTCGATAAAATAGTAAAGTCAAAAGGTGGTATAAATAATGCAGCAACCTCATTTGACTACACACACTACTACATTAAGTCATCATCTAAAAACTTAGAGACTTCTGTAGAGCTTTTTGCTGAACTTATGGAGAACTTAAACTTAAAAGATGAAGAGTTTCAAGTTGAGCGTGATGTTGTTGCAGAAGAGAGACGCGTAAGAACAGACAACCCACCAATTGGTTACTTATATTTTAGACTATTTAACACTCACTATGTAGCTCACCCTTACCACTGGACACCAATTGGGTTTATGAATGATATTCAGACATGGACAATTGATGACATTAGAGAGTTTCATACAAAATATTACCAACCGAACAATGCTATTTTAATTGTAAGTGGTGATATTGATAAAGAAGAGGTATTTAAGATTGCCAAAGAGAAGTTTGGAAAGATTAAAAATCATATTGAGATTCCAAAACTACATCTTGTTGAACCAAAACGTGATGGAAGTACTCGTAAAATTATTCATAAAGAGAACAATAGTGTAGATACTATCGCCATTGCCTACCCTATTCCAAACTATGAACATAAAGACCAAGTTGTTCTTTCAGCTATATCTGAGCTTCTATCTTCTGGAAAATCTTCTCGTCTCTACAAAGAGATTATTGACAAAAAACAGATGGCAAACCAAATTTATGCCTACAATATGGAGATGACAGATGAGGGAGTTTTTATCTTTATTGGTCTTGCTAACCCAGATGTGAAGATTGAAGATTTAGAAAAAGAGATACTAAAAGAGATTGAAAGAGTTAAAAGTGGTGATGTAACCCAAGCTGAACTTGACAAAGTTAAGATTAATGCAAAGGCTGATTTTATCTACTCACTAGAAGACTCTGCAAGTATAAATTCACTTTTTGGTTCATACTTAGTAAGAGGAAACTTAGAGCCTTTACTTAAATATGAAGAGAATTTGGCTAAAATTACACCTGAAATTGTTACTAAAGTAGCTAAAAAATATTTTAACAACGACTTAGCAACAACACTTATACTTAAAAAACATACTGAAAAAAGTAAATAGGAAAAATGTAGATGAGTAACTTAATAACAGGTGCAACTACTGCACTTATTACACCGTTTAAAAATGGTAAACTAGATGAAGCAACTTTTGCAAAACTTATTAAACGACAGATTAATAATGGTATTGATGCTGTTTGTCCAGTAGGAACAACAGGTGAATCTGCGACACTTACACATGATGAACATAAGAGATGTATTGAGATTGCTGTAGAGGTATGTAAAGGAACATCTACAAAAGTTCTAGCAGGTGCAGGAAGCAATGCAACACATGAAGCAATAGAGATTGCAAAACATGCCCAAGAGTCTGGAGTAGATGCAATTTTTTCAGTAAGTCCCTACTACAATAAACCTAGCCAAGAGGGTCTCTACCAACACTACAAAGCAATAGCCTCTTCGGTAGAACTCCCTTTTATGTTATACAATGTACCAGGAAGAACAGGGGTAGATATTCAAGCCGATACTGTATGCCGACTCTTTGATGATGTTCCAAATATCTTTGGAATTAAAGAGGCAACAGGCTCAATTGAACGTACGGTTGAGCTTTTATCAAAACGTCCAGAGCTTTATGTTTTTTCTGGTGATGATGCCATTGACTACCCTATTTTAGCAAATGGGGGAAGAGGTATAACCTCTGTCACCTCAAACCTGTTACCTAACCTCAAATCTGAACTAGTACACCTTGCTTTAAAGGGTGATTTCAAGGCATCAAAAGCGATTAATGATAAACTCTACAACATCAATAGAGTAATGTTCTGTGAAAGTAACCCTATTCCTATTAAAGCTGCGATGTATATTGCAGGTCTAATAGAGACATTAGAGTACCGACTACCACTAGTTCAACCAAGTGCTAAGAACATGAATAAGATAGAAGAAGTTATGAAAAATTACACCATAGTAGGAGCATAGATGTCAAATATGAAAGGAAAAACTGTAGTCATTACAGGAGCAACCAAAGGAATTGGTAAAGCAGTAGCAGAGAAATTTGCAAGTGAAGGTGTAAATGTTGCCTTTACCTATAACTCAAATAGAGATATAGCAGATGAGATAGCTACTAATTTAGAGTCAAAATATGGAATTAAAGCAAAAGCTTATCCTCTAAACATTTTAGAACTTGATGAGTTTAAACCTCTCTTTTTAGCAATAGATGAAGATTTTGATAGGATTGATTTCTTTGTATCTAATGCTATGATTTATGGTCGTCCTGTTGTTGGTGGATATGGTAAGTTTATGAAACTTCGCCCTAATAAAGGTCTTCAAAATATCTACACTGCAACCGTTGGAGCTTTTGTTCGTGGTTCTCAAGAGGCAGCAGTTAGAATGCAAAAAGTTGGTGGTGGTGCAATTGTAACACTTAGTTCTACAGGAAACCTAATCTATATTGATAACTATGCTGGTCATGGAACCAATAAAGCAGCTGTTGAAGCAATGAGTCGTTACGCAGCTGTTGAGCTTGGTGATATGGGTATTAGGGTAAATGCTGTATCTGGTGGACCAATAGATACCGATGCTCTTAAAGCCTTTACTAACTATGAAGAGGTAAAAGCTGAAACTATTAAACGCTCTGCTGTAAACAGAATGGGGACACCTGAAGATTTAGCAAGTTCAGTCTATTTTCTATGTACCGATGAAGCATCATGGATTACAGGTCAAACACTTGTAGTTGATGGTGGGACTACTTTTAG
>JALSQJ010000132.1 GCA_026985495.1 Campylobacteraceae bacterium | reverse complement strand
ATTGCACGAACTTTTAACCAAATTACTACTATGGGGAAGATATTAGACCCCTTAGCAGATAAGATGCTAACTCTTGCAGGTTTTTTGGGACTTATGGTTCTAGGCTCTGCTTCACCTTGGGCAATTTTTCTTATTATTACACGTGAACTCTTTATTACAGGTCTTAGAGTTTCAGCTGTAGCCGAAAAGATAGATATTTCAGCCTCATGGATGGGAAAGATAAAAACTGTTGTTCAAATGATAGCAATTGGATTTCTTTTAATGGGTTGGTATGGTGGAGAGGCGTTACTATGGATAGCAACTGCTCTTACACTCTACTCTGGGTATGAGTATGTAAGAGAGTTTTTTAAAAAGGTAAAGATGTAACTTAGTCGTAAATACGCCCTAAATAGTCAGCATAAACTTCTCTAGCACTACTTAATGCTTGAACTGATTGAAAATTTAATTTTCCATTTTTTGTAATAGCAGTATTGAGTAGTTTTTCAATTGCTCTCATCTCTTTCTCTGTCTCTCTCATTATCTTCTTAGATGTTGGATGATACTCTCTCTCTTCATCATATTCACCTTCGACATGAAGAACTCTTTTTAACTTAGCAATCTTCTCCTCTAGCATCATTTTAAAATTAGATATCTCTAATATAGCCTCTCTTAAATGAGAATCTATCTTTTTCATTTCACCCTTACACTCCTCTTTAGACATACAGTACTCTGAACTCTTTTCATACACCTTTTGTGCAACATATAAGTTCTTCTTTGCTTTTAGATTAACTCGAATAGCATAAACAATCCACGCAACAATAAGAGAAGAAAAACCTAAAATAATAGCTCCAATTACCATGTTTCCACCTGTATGCCCACCAAATGTACCTATCCATGTCAAAATAGGATTAATCTGTTCTGTAGCAGTTTCAGGTGTAAGAGTTTTTATATCTACTTTTAATTGAGTCAATGCGAAATAGACTAGACCTATAGCTGTCAAAAGTCCCATAATTAAAGCTAAAATCAAACCTGTAAATCTACCTGTCTTAATATTTTCAATATAAAATTTCTCTTGCTCTTCCTCATTTCCTAGAGAGAGTTCAAATGGTTCATCATCTGAAGAGCTATACTCATAACCCACTTTTTCTAAAAGATTTTTACAGTTAGAAAAAACTGTCTCATTAAATGTAGCTTTAGTAGCATCAAACTCATTTGCTACTTCAGAGACACCAATTTTACACTCATCTACTTCTGAATCTACTTGTGATACTATTTTTTTAGAGCTTTCAATAAGCTCTTGAGCCTCCTCTAATTTACTCTTTTTAACATTTTTTATCTCTTCTTCAACAACATTATCTACTGGTTCGATAATCTCTTCAACAACATCTTGAGCTATCTCTACCTCTTCTCTATTTTCATTCATACTAATTAACCTTTTTTTAAATCATTTTATCATAATAATTTTATTTTTATCTAAAAATTAACTTATCAATCATAAACCTAAGTTCAATCTACACTGCTATAATTACATCTACACATTTTTTAAACATTTAGGAGATTTATGGGAACACTTACTGCTTTACTAGTATTCTCTTTTTTAATATTTTTTCATGAACTCGGTCACTTTTTAGCAGCTCGTTATTTTGGTGTTCATGTTGAGGTCTTTAGTATTGGTTTTGGGAAACGAATTTTAACTAAAAAATTTGGTGCAACAGAGTGGAGTTTCTCTCTTATTCCTCTTGGTGGATATGTACGAATGAAGGGGCAAGATGATAGTAACCCTACAAAAAAGAGCTATGATTATGACTCATACAACTCAAAGAGTCCTGTTCAACGAATTGTCATCTCACTTGCAGGTCCTTTTGCAAACTTTTTATTAGCATTTCTACTCTATTTAAGTATCTCTTTTATTGGTGTCCCTACTCCTTTAGCCAATATTGGAAGTGTCATAAAGAGCTATCCTGCCCAAGAAGCTGGAATAAAACCCAATGACACCATTGTAAATGTTAACGGAAAGAGTATTAAATTTTGGCAAGAGATAGGTGAAAATATTCAAAGAGCAGGTGAACCAATAGCTCTAACCATTTTAAGAGACAATAGCTATATTGACATTACTGTTACACCTAAACTACAAGAGGAGACAAATCGTTATATTATAGGAATTAAACCAAATAAGAATGCTGTAGAGAGGGTATCTTATAGTCTCAATGAAGGAGTGAACTTTGCCTATAATCAGACTAAACATGCATCACTCTATATTATTCAGAGTTTAAAAAAGCTTATTACAGGCTCTATACCTGCTAACAATTTAAGTGGGGTTGTTGGCATTGTCGATACAACAAGTAGAGTAAGCCACTTAGGTATTGTTGCCCTACTTATGTTTGCAGCACTTATCTCTGTAAACTTAGGGGTCATTAACCTATTGCCCATACCTGCTTTAGATGGAGG
>JALSQJ010000131.1 GCA_026985495.1 Campylobacteraceae bacterium | reverse complement strand
GGTTTTTGGTTGCATCAAAGTAACCTGCTGTCCACGCTTTGTAAACTGGTCCAGGGAACGATGCCCCTCTACCTTTTAACTCATCAGCACTTACTGAAGAGATAGCAACTGTTGCTACAAGAGCAGTAGTTAATAATTTTGAAAATGTCATTCTATGAGACTCCTTTTGATTTGTGATATAGAAAGTATAGAGAAGCTTGGTAACAATTTGGTTACAGCTAAACGTTTCTATTTTGTTACCATATAATATTATAATTTGTTATTGAAAATTTTAGGAGTTTCTAATGCTAAATATAAAACAAGCTATCATTCATAGGTATCCAAATGTCGAAGTTATTCCAAATCCAATACTTTACCCTCTCTTTCAAAGTATTAAAAAACTAATTCATCAAAATGATATTAACCTTTTTTTAGAAGAAAATAAAAATCTTGGAGCATTTTCATTTGTAGAGGCTACTTTGGACTATTTTAATTTCTCTTATAAAGTAAGTTCAAATGAGATAGAAAATATCCCCTCTTCTGGTCGTGTGGTGATTATTGCCAACCACCCTTTAGGTGCATTGGACGCATTGTCACTTATTCATCTCATTAGAAAAGTGCGACCAGACATTAAAGTGGTAGCTAACGATATGTTAGCACAAATAGAACAACTCAAACCCATACTTGTTGGTGTAAATACCTTTGATGAAAACATCTCAAAGTCTTCAGTACAAGAGATACACCAAGCACTAGAACAAGAAGAAGCACTTATTATTTTCCCATCAGGTGAAGTTTCTCGTGCGAGACCCAATGGGGTTAAAGATACCAAATGGCATAAAGGCTTTTTAAAGTTTGCTAAGAAAAATAGAAGTCCTATTTTACCTGTTTACATCAAAGCAAAAAATTCAGCCTTTTTCTATACGCTCTCTTCATTTAACAAGAGTATCTCTAGCTTTTTACTCCCTCATGAGATGTTCAAACAAAAAAGTGGCTCTTTGGACTTTGTGATTGGAGAGAGTATTCCGTTTAAAAGTTATGAAAATAGCCATTTGGATATAAAATCACAAGTAAAACTTTTTAGAAAACACCTCTACAAAATCGCCAAAGGGAAAAAAGGGGTCTTTGACACACAACACTGCATTGCACACCCTGAAGACCGACAAACACTTAAAAAAGAGTTAGCTAATGCCCAAAAGTTAGGTGAAACCAGTGATGGAAAACAGATTTATCTTTACGAATATACCAAAGGCTCAATTGTCCTCCAAGAGATAGCCCGTTTAAGAGAATATACCTTTAGAAAAGTTGAAGAGGGAACAGGTAGAAAAAGAGACAAAGACAGTTATGACTACTACTATAAACACATTGTTCTGTGGGATGACAAAGCCTTAGAGATTGCAGGGGCGTATCGTATTGCCGAGAGTAACTTTGTCTATGAGAACTACAATGTAGAGGGGTTTTACACCGATTCTCTTTTTGGATTTGACGAGCAGTTTGAGCCTTATTTAAACAACTCTATTGAACTTGGAAGAAGTTTTGTTCAGCCAAAATATTGGGGCAGTAGAGCCTTAGACTACCTGTGGCAAGGAATTGGTGCATATCTCTATCAAAATCCTCATATTAAATATATGTTTGGTGCAGTGACCCTTAGTGGCTCAATGCCAAAATCTGCTCAAGAGCTTATTGTTTACTATTATGATAAATATTATGGTAATCACCATGAGCTATTGTCACCTAAAAATAGATTTACACTTTCAGAAGATAGCCGAGCAGAACTAGCATCTATTTTTCATACCTCTGATAAAAGTGAAGCATTTAGAATTTTAAAAGACCAACTAGCCTACTACAATTGTAGTATTCCCACACTCTATAAACAATACGCAGACCTTTGTGAAGAGGGAGGCATCTCATTTATGGGCTACAACATCGACAAAGATTTTGAAAATTGTGTAGATAGTTTTATTTTAGTAGAGATAGATAAGATAAAAAGTAAAAAAAGAGAGCGTTATATTAAGGGGGTTTAGTAGTTAAGTGGCTTATCACTTTCGTGATAATCTATTTACTCATGGTTTTAGCAATTAAAAAGACAACTGTCCAAAAAACTGGAACAATATAATAAGTTTCCATCTTTTTCTCCTTTGTTTTTAGATAAGAAAAGTATAGATAAAAAGAGTAACAAATTTGCTACACCAACTTATAACCCACACCCCAAACAGGCATAAAATACTTTTTTTCACCTGTGGGGTCTATCTTCTTTTTGAGTCGGTTCATGGTAACATTGATGGTTTTGTCATGAAAGTTCATGCTGTCATCTCCCCAAACCTCATCTCTTAAATAGTCTCTGTCAAGGGTATTTTTGGGATTTTTCACAAAAGTATGCAGAAGTTTAAACTCTAAATTACTAAGCTCTATCTCTTTATTTTCAATGCTTAGGGAACGGTTGGTAATATTTAAAACCAAATCACGATATTTGACTTTGTCATTGGAGATAGCACCAGAACGTCGAAGAAGAGCTTGGACTCGTAAGACCAACTCTTTGGGTTTAAAAGGTTTGGTGATGTAGTCATCGCCCCCTCTCTCAAACCCATCTTCAATATCTTTGTCTCTGTCTTTTGCTGTTAAAAAAATGACGGGAATGGTACAACCATACTTTCTAAGTTCTGCCACAAACTCAGACCCTTCACAACCAGGAAGATTACGGTCAACAATCATCAAAGAGGGTTGTTCTTCTTCTAAAAACTGTTCTACATTTTGAGTGGAGAG
>JALSQJ010000130.1 GCA_026985495.1 Campylobacteraceae bacterium | reverse complement strand
AAACGCTCTAAAAAGTCACCATAGAGCATGTCAGCCGTGGTGGCATTTGAGCCGATGAGTTCGTTAAAGAAAATGACCTTTTGAGGGGTTTTTGTACAGACCTCTAACTCTGTTCCAAAGGAGGAGATAGCCCCAAAGGTAGTCACCCCTGAACGCATCATCTCTTGACAGGCACTCATCATCACTTTATTGTTACACTCTCCTACTAACTCCTCACGGTTTTCAATTACCGAGTCTAGCCAAGGCATAAACTCCCCATATTGAAGTGTGGTTTTGTTGGCAGAAAACTCTAAATGGACATGGGTATTTATAAAACCAGGGTAGAGAACAGAGTTTTTTTTAGTTCTCTCTACTTTTGCATTTGGGTATTTTTTTTGTAGGTTTTCTAAACTATCTATCGCCTCTATCTTCTCTGAAAAAGCAACAGCTAAGTTCTCTTTAAATTGATTATTTAAGTAAATATATTTTGGGTTTATAATGGTCATACTAAATACTTTCAAATTCTATTTTTGAAAGTTTAGCATAAATATAACTATCTTTGACTAATAATAAGTCTATTAGAACTATCTGTCTCATTTTTTGCTTTTAGTTCTGTTTGGAGCGATTTAATAAGTAGTTTCATCTCTTCATTCTCTTTATAGACTTCATTCTCAGCTATCTCTGAGTCAAGAACCTCTTCAAAATTATCCTCTTGAATTTTTAAGTTAGCTATTGGGGTACTCTTCTCTGTTAAATGTACAACTAAATCTTGGTCAGAAACAGTTTGAATAGATGTTGGTAAATGTAAAGAGTTATTTAGTGCTAAATGGTCTCTTTTAAACTCTATAGAGATATGGTTATGGTTCATAATAAATAGAGCTGTAGCAATAACAGCTACTTCAATTTTAAGTATATTATTTAAAAGAGTATTTTTTCTCTTCTCTTCTTTTATACCTATTTCTGATTTATAAGCCTCATAATAATCATCACTAGTTTTAATTCTATCTTTTCTAAAAAAACTCATCTTTTCCCTTTTTCGTTTTCTGGTTAGAATAATAGAAGAAGAGTTGGTAGTAAAAGTGAAATATATAGTAAAAAACAGTTAAATATTAAAAATATTAATTATTATTTTTTATATTATTTTAATAATATTTTTTGATATAATTGTTCTATGAATTTTATTGACTTACATGCTGATACAGCTACTTTAATTATAGAACAAAAAGTAAAACTTAAAAGAAATCATCTCTGTATAGATATAGAAAAACTTCAAAAGGGTGAGAGTATAGCTCAATTTTTTGCTATGTATATAGACTCGGCAAAAGTAGATAGCTCTTTTGACTATTGCATGATGATGCTTAATAGATTCAAAGAGGAGTTAGAAGAGAATAGCAATAGTATTATGCTTTGTTGTAACTATGGTGACCTTATGAGTGCAAAAGAGCAGAAAAAAATAGGAGCTTTTTTAACCATTGAGGAGGGAGAGGCAATAGAGGGAGATTTGGATAAATTACATCTCTTTAAAGAGCAGGGTATTTCACTTATTACACTTACTTGGAATTATGAAAATAGTTTAGGATACTCTAATTTTGAGTGGAGAGACCAACATAAGGGTTTAAAACCAAAAGGTATTGAGGTTGTAGAGCTTATGAATGAGTTAGATATGATAATTGATGTCTCTCATCTTAGTGATGCAGGGTTTGCTGATGTTTTACAATACTCTAAAAAACCTTTTATAGCATCTCACTCAAATGCAAGAGCATTAGCAAATAATCCTAGAAATTTGAGTGATAATATGTTAAAAGAGTTAGCCAATGTAGGTGGAGTTATAGGGATTAACTTCTTTAACAACTTTTTGGTCAATGGTGAGTTAAAAGATAAGATGGAGGTAGCAAAAATAGAAGATATGGTTCGACATATAAAACATATTCGTAATGTAGCAGGAGTAGAGGTGATTGGACTTGGGTCTGATTTTGATGGAATTCCAAATCCAGTTGAGATAGAAGACTCTTCACAAATGGGAAAGCTATCTAATGCACTTTTAAAACAAGGCTTCTCTTATAATGAGGTAGAGAAGATATTTTATAAAAATACAGAACGAATTATTAGAGATGTTTTATAGGATTCTTCTCTTTATCTTGTAGATACTTTTTAAAAAGCTCAATAATTTGTTGCTCATTTTTAGTATCTATATTAGCCCCTTGTTGAATTAATTTAACCACAAATTCAGCAAACTCCTCAATGACTCTATCATTAGGTTTAATTGTTAAATGTGACATAAAAACTCCTTTTTTGACTTTCTATATTGTATATTAATAAATATCAAAAAAAGATAAAAATAATATAAAATTAAATAATTATTTTTATTTATGCCATTTTTATTTAAGCCTTTTCTTTCCAATCTCTTCTAAAAAAGTGGTAGCATAAGCACCTTTTGGTAGGTAGAAGTTTATGGTAAGTTGTTCTTGAGGCTCATTAAATTCAAAATTTAAATCTTGAGGAAAAACCCATGCATAGCGTCGGTCACCTTTTAGTGCATATAGTTCACTATCATCAAATAGCTCTTCTATGTGTCGTGCATCGCCTAATGCTCGTTGAACTTTACTTCCAACTAGTAGTCCTGTTGGAGCAAACTTGTGGCTTTTGAAATCTTTAGTTGCACGGTTAAAGTCTTGAATAGGGTAGCTCTTACCAAATGGATAAGCTTTCATATCATCACCAATAAAGAGTTTAAAGAACTGTTTTTGCTCTTTTAGTACTTTAGTTAGCTCTAATGGATAG
>JALSQJ010000129.1 GCA_026985495.1 Campylobacteraceae bacterium | reverse complement strand
TAAAGAGCATAAGTCTAAGGATAAAAAAGATTAAGACTCAATTAAGTCTTTATCTCTTTTCTTATTATCTTTTTCCTTGAAAAAAGCATTTTTGTAACCATTCCAAACTTCCATTATACCCTCTAATGTATCATCATAGATACCTTTAATATCTTTAAGAATTTTTGGTTCATATTCTAAAATATTAATAATTGCTTGGTGAGAGAAACGGTCAGTTAACTTCTTGAGTTTTTTCTTACCAATACCTTTTACAGAGGTTAATAGCTCTTCTAAATCTTCATTTGAGATATCAAAAGTAGGAGTAGATTCATCTTCACTTACTACAGGAGCTTCATCTCTTTTTAGTGCTGGTACTTTCATAGATTTTAAGCTTTTAAGTGCAAACTTATCTTGGTAGTTCCACTTTTCACTTGGCCACTCTTCAAAAGTTCTCTCTTTAACATTGAACATTTTATAAGCAGAGTCAAGTTCATGTAAGAATACTTCACTATCACCATAGTTTTTCTTCTTTTTCCCAAAGTATGCACCATCGTAAGAGGCGTTGTACTTTCCAAAAGTAATATGTCTCATTGTTCTAAGTAAATCAGGACTTATTTTTCCAAGCTCTTCCCAATTAAACATTGGTATGTGTGGTTTTCTAAAACGACCCTCACTTAGACTCCACATAATGTATTGACCAATCCAGTCACGAATATATGGAAAAGCTGCAAATGCAGTTGCACACTCTAAGATACGAACTTTACCATCTTTACCATAAGCAATATCACAAGCCCAATACTCTGCGTTGGCAGCTTTACTAACTCTAACGGCTAAATCAAGAACGCTTTTTGGAACATTCATATAATCCATGCTTCCACCTTGGCTCGTGTTGGTTAACCACTCACCCTCTGGAGCTCTTCGCCAAAAGGCACAAACAGGTTTATGACCAATAAGCATAACACGAATATCTGCTTCCATTGGAACAAAGTCTTGGAAATAGATTGGGTGATATTTCTTCTCAGCAATTAGCTCTTTAGCCTCTTTGTAGGAGTCAACTTTATGCACAAAGTATCCACCATAGTTAGATGGACCATACGATTTTTTAATAATTTTTGGGTACTCTGTTTTTTTCAAAAACTTGTCTGCATTTGTACGGTTGTAGTAGATGTATGTTTTTGGAATAGGAAGGTCATATTTCCATGCAAAACGGGTTACATTCTCTTTTGATTTATTAGAGAATTGTGTGTCAAGTGATGGAATAAAACGAACATTAGGTAAAGCTCTAGCAATCTCTCTAAATGTCTCATATGCAGTTGCTGGAATATTACCAATAAGTACATCAATTTTTTTCTTTTTAACCTCTTTAATAAATCTATCTTTATCATTTCCCCAGTGGTAGGTTACTGTCTCTATTTTATTTGGCCACCCTTTAAAGTTAGAGTGGTCAAAAAATCGTAATACATAATCAAGATATAAAAATCCTAATTTCGGTAGTTTTTTATTGTTTAAGCCCATATTTTATCCTTTATGTTTAGTGTGTTTTTCTATCGATTAAATCGACAATGAGGTCAATCTTTTTATCATTAAAATCAAGACCCATCTTCTCTTGTTCTGGTGTTGCAAATGCAGGAATGCCATTTACCTCTAACACTACATACTCTTCTCGTTCCAAATCGTAAATAATGTCAACTCCTGCAATATCTGTTCCACAAGCTTTTGCTGCCTTAATGGCAATATTTAAAATATCATCGTTACACTCTCTCATGAAGACCGACCCACCAGAGGTTACATTGGTTCTCCAGTCGCTACCTGATGCTTTTCTACCATAACATCCTACATATTTTCCATCGACAATATCTACTCGAAAGTCTGAGTTATCATATTTTATAAAACGCTCTACAAAGACCTCTCTAGTGTTGCTTTGATTAATAGATGGTAGAAGTGTTTGGATTGACTCTTCATCTTCAATTTTACTTAATCCAGAGCCACCCCAACCATTGGTAGGCTTATAGACCATTCCTCCCCATTTAGAGAGTGTTTTATATAGGTTTTTAGAGGCTTCATCTCTATGGAATAGTCTGTAATCAGCTGTTTTTATTCCTGCATTTCTTAGTACAAAAGAGGTTTGAAACTTATCTTCTGTTAGTTGAAAAGCATCATAAGAGTTAATCATTGGAATCATTCTATTGAGTGCTTGGTATAAATAGGTCTGATAGATAGTCTGCTCTCCTGCATTGTAGGAGAAGAATAGGTCAAGTTTATTTAGCTTAATACCGTTGTGAACAATATTTTTATTTTTGGCTGTTGCATAACGTAGGTTAATATCGTTAATAGTTAAAATATCTCTCTCACGCAGTTTTTTAATAAGCTTTTTCTCAATGGCATCTCCACCACCATTTTTATAGAGCCACATACCAATGGTTCGTTTATCTGACATTTTTCACTTCTCCTATTTTAAAATTGTTTATGCTCTTGATGGTGCATAAGTATCTTTGTCATTAACTCAATTCGTTGTTCAAAAGAGCTTTTTAATGCTCTCTCCTTTATAGTGTGGTCACCATCTCCAAAGGGTCCAAAACCATCAACTGTTGTTACCCCTTGTGACGCTACAATATTGGCATCGCTCACTCCACCACGCTCTTCTGTTGGTAGTTTAATGTTAGTAATCTTTTCAATCTTATCAATTAAATCTAATTGTGCTATATTGCTCTCCATAACATCACGTTGAATTTGTCCAGAGAGTAGGGCTTTTGTACCCTCAACATAGGAGGTGTTGGTAATAGTCTCTAATGCATTAAGGAGTCTATCTCTTTCGCTATTTTTAGTGTAACGAAGCTCTAATAGAAGTGTTGCATTAGGTGAGATAGTATTTGCTCCAATTCCACCTAAAATTTTTCCTACATTTACAGTTGTTCCAATCTCTAAATTGGTAAGTTTTGTAAGCTCTATGAGTTTATATGCAGCTTCAAGATTAGCATTTATACCATGGCTATAACGTACTCCTGCATGAGAGGCTTTACCCTCTATTTCAATAGTAAATGTACCTACCCCTTTTCTAGCTGTAACTACCTCTAGTTGTTCACCAGCAGCTTCAAATACAAAACAGACATCATACTCTTTAGCTAGTTTAGATGTAAGTAGTTTACTGTCATCGGAACCTGTCTCTTCATCTGAAACTAAAAGTATATCTATATTCTCTAATTTTCCATTTTTTTTAAAAACATTGCGTAGTGCTTGTAGGGCAACGATATTTCCACCCTTCATGTCGCACACGCCAGGTCCATAAACCCACTCTTTATCTTCTGAAAAATGTTCAAATTTCCCTTGTGGAAAAACGGTGTCGTTATGACCCAAAAGTAATATTTTTATTCCATCAGTTTTGGGAGTAGTGTAGAGATTGTGATTACCTAATTCACTGCGTTCAAAACATCTGTTTTCAAAACCAAGTTGGGCAAACCATTGACTCATGTAGGTGGATACTTTATCTACCCCAACTTTATTTTTAGTATATGAGTTGATATTAACAATCTCTTTAAGGTCTTTTAAATATTGCATTATTATTTTCTTTGTTTTTGGTTAATTGGGTACAAAATATTATCTCTGTGTTTGCGAAATTATACTACCATAATGTAAAGAAAAAGATAAAAAACAATTATAAAAATAGATTTTTTTTTAAGTAATATTTAAAATATAATTTTTACTTTTTTATTGTTATAAATTATTTATAATCAATAGAAAATCTAACTAATTATGCTAAAATTCGTTCATAATAAAAATAGTAAATAGCTAAGAGAGAGATATGATAAAAAAAAATCAAAATTTTACAACAAAAATAATAGGTGGAGAGTTTAAAGGCAGAGTAATTGAGATTCCAAATATATTTACAACACGAAGCTCTAAAGCTATATTAAAAGAGTCACTTTTTAATACTTTACAATTTGAGATAATAGATAAAAATTTTGTAGAGGTCTTTTCAGGTTCAGGCTCTATAGGATTAGAGGCATTAAGTAGAGGTGCATCACAATGTTACTTTATAGAGTATAACAGAGTTGCCTACAAAGTATTGCAAGAGAATATAGCACGACTTAACCCTGCTAAGTGTCACTATATCTTTGGAGATAGCTTTGAGAAGTTTGATACCGTTTTAAGTATAGTAGAGAGTAGAGAAGAGAAAACCTACTTCTACTTTGACCCACCATTTTCAACTCGTGATGGTATGGACAATGTTTACGAAAAAACTATAGAGCTTATAGAGAAGATTGACCCTAGAAAAACCATGATGGTTATTGTAGAACATATGACAAAGCTAGATATGCCAAAAACAATAGGTAAACTAGAGCAGATTAAACGTAAAAAGTTTGGACGCTCTACTATTACCTACTACAAACCCAAAGAGGAGCTGTAATGAAGAGTAAAAAAGACCATATTGCTCTGTTTATAGATTGTGATAATATTTCGCATAGAGCTATTGAGGGGATTATCTCTGAACTTAGTAACTATGGAGTGGTAAATATTCGTCAAGCCTATGGAAATTGGACGAAGAGTAACCTAAAAAATTGGGAAGAGAAACTTTTGGAGTTTGCCATTAAGCCAATACAGCAGTTTGACTACTCTAAAAACAAAAATGCAACCGATATTCTAATGACAATTGATGCTATTGACCTGCTACATACAAAAAAGATAGATGCTTTTGCTTTTGCTACAAGTGATTCTGACTTTACCCCTGTAGTGATGAGGGTACAACAAGAGGGTATAAAGGTTTTTGGATTTGGAGAGAAGAAAACCCCTGATGCATTTATAGCAGCCTGTTCACAGTTTATCTTTACTGAAAAGCTTATGGCAACAACTGATGAGGTTCCAGTTGTGGGTAGTAGCAGTAAAAAAGAGGTGCGTAAAACATCTGAAGAGCTTAAAAGAGATAAGTGGCTTGTTAAGCTTCTTAAAAATGCACACCATCAAACTATGGATGAGTTTGGTTGGTCAAATTTAGCCGATATGGGTGCGTATATTAATAATAAATCCTCTTTCTCTCCTATTAATTATGGGTATAAAAAGCTTAGTACTCTTTTACGCGTTATGGATACTTATGATCTCTATCTTGACACGGAGAGTAAACAGATGAGTGTACGAGATAAAAATTATAAGGTCTAATTGGATAAGAATATAAATTGGTTATAATATCTCTATTTAATGAATAAGGACAAATCATGAAGCGTATATTTTTTTTAATATTAATTGTAAATCTTACTCTTTTGAGTGCTATGAGCAAAAAACAAGACCCAAATGCTGTTGATGATTGGGAGTACAATGCTACTTCGGTTATGAAAGATACTACAAGACAGATGCCTACAATGTATGGTAATATTAAATCATCTGCTCCTATGGCTATGACAATGCCATCGCCTGTTGCAAGAAAGAGTATAGGTTTAGCTGTAGGTGGAGCAAAAGATAGCAATAACTTTAAAGCTAATATCGAAAATGGTTATTTGCCAAAGTTGGACTCTATTACCTATGAGGGGCAGTTCTATAACCACTACTTTGATACAGGACTACAAGGAGAGTGTAAAGAGCTTTTCTGTCCAAGCTACTCTTCGGCAAAGCGTGTAAATAAATTTTCAGGTGAAGAGGAGTACTTTTTGTCTGTAGGGCTAAATTCTGGTATTAAAGAGGGCGACTTTAAACGAAAAAAACTAAACTTAGTAGTTGTTGTTGATATCTCTGGTTCTATGAGTAGTAAGTTTAACAGTTACTACTACGACAAAATAGGTAACAAAATAGAGAATAAAGAGCAAGAGAGCAAGAGTAAAATGACTATTGCAAATGAGTCAATTGTTGCAATGCTATCTCATTTAAAGGATAATGATAGATTAGGGGTGGTACTTTTTGACCATAATGCTTACCGAGCAAAACCATTAAGAGAGGTGGGTAAAACAGATAAAGAGGCTATTCGTAACCATATATTAGCATTAAAATCAAAGGGAGGAACCAACTGGTCAGCAGGTTATAAAGAGGGGGTGAAACTGTTTGATGCTATTAGTAAAAATTCAGAGTATGAGAATAGAATTATCTTTTTGACTGATGCTATGCCCAATCGTGGTGAGATGAATAAAGGAAAGCTTTTTGGAATGGCTAAAGATGCTTCTACTAAGGGTATTCATACCACTTTTATAGGTATTGGAGTAGATTTTAACAATGACTTGGTAGAGTATATCTCTAAAACAAAAGGGGCAAACTACTTTTCAGTTCACTCTAGCAAAGAGTTTGCTAAGTTACTTGACAAAGAGTTTAACTATATGGTGACTCCATTGGTCTATGATTTGGAGTTAAAATTAAGTGACTCTAGCTATATTATAGAAGCAGTATATGGTTCGCCACAAGCCAATCTCTCTACAGGTGATATTATGAGAGTTAATACATTATTCCCATCGCATAATGATGGAAAAGCAACTAAGGGTGGTGTGATTTTAGTTAAACTAAAAAAAGATGTAGAGATGCCAAGAGATAAAAATCTTACACTAGATATTACATATAAAGATACTAATGGTAAGAGTTATAGTAATTCACAAAAGGTAGAGTTTAAGAGAAAAAATAGTTATTATGACAATAGTGGAATAGAAAAAGCCATTTTAGTTAGTGACTATGTATCGGTTATGAAAAACTGGCTTATTGATGCTCGTGCAGCGTGTAATGATAAAGTGAGTTGGGTCAATCAACAGCCTATAGAGATTCAAAAACGTTGTATGCTCTATCCACCAATGCATCCAGACTTTCCAAAGGTTGCAACATGGGAGAGACGCTCATGTAAATTAAAAGTGAGTTCAGGGTACAAAAAACTCTTCTATCTTTTTAAAAAATATTATATAGATGAGATGAAAGTTCTAAAAGATGATTCTCTTAAAAAAGAGTTAAATGTAATTAATCTACTACTCAATAGCATACGAGAGACCTCAAATGTTTACCGTAATGCCCCTAGAGATGATTGGATGTATGGTAAGTAAATAGTATGAATATAGCACTTCTTTTTATAATTGGATTAGGTGGATTTATTGGAGCTATCTTACGCTTTAGTATCTCTGCTTTAGTAGGAAAAGTAACCACAACTGCTTTTCCATTTGGTACACTTAGTGTTAATATATTGGGGAGTTTTCTTATAGGTTTTCTCTTTTTATATTTTCAACATATCAATCTTTCACCTACTCAAAGAGCAATGGTAATTACAGGGCTACTTGGAGCATTGACAACTTTCTCTACCTTTTCACTTGACACTGTACTGTTGTTGCAAAATGAGTTTTATATTAGAGCTTTTGGTAATGTTCTTTTAAATGTTACACTCTCTATTGGGGCTACTTTTTTGGGTATGAGTACTTTTAAGCTTATAGTATAGAGTTATAATTGAAAAAATAGAGAGTTATTGATGCTCATCAAGAAACTTTGCCGTCTCTAAATCCATATTATTAATATGGTCAACAATCCATTTGGGTAACTCCTTAACAAAATACTCTTTTAAAATAGTTATATTCTTATTCTCTTGCCATTCGCTAAAGACAAGATGCATATCAGCTAATGTTTTTGTATGCTCTTGTTTATGAATTTTATATTTTGGATAGTTGAATTCTCTCATTTTTTTCTCTTCATTTGTAAAATGTTTTACAGTATGGTTGAACCATTTTTGAAAGAGAATATCAATATTTATTTTATTGTTGTGAGAAGGATTTTGTTCATATTTTATAACCAAGTCATAAATATTATTAATAATTTTTCTATCTTCATCATGTACCTCATTCATAAACCCTACGCTTACTTGAGGTATAGCATCTTTTTCTAAAAGCACCCTATATATCCTAAATTGAAATTTCTCCGACATTATTATAATGAAAATTATAAGAAAAAAATTGATTTATGTCAATAATATTTGATATAATCTTTTATGATAAAAGAGAAACTACAAAAAATAGAGGTATTTCAGCAGTTAAAAGATGAGGAGTTAGAGAAGATTATCTCTATCTCTACTGTTAAGAGGCTATCAAAAGAGAAGATACTCTTTTATGAAGGTGAAAATCCAGAGTATTTTTATCTACTTATTGAAGGTTTTGTAAAATTCTATAAGACAGACCAAAAAGGGAATGAGATAGTTATTCATTTCTTTACAAAACCAATGTTTATAGCAGAGATGCCAAGTTTTGAAAATATACCTTTTCCTGCAACAGCAAAAGCAATGAGAGAGGATACTGAGTTTCTACTTATAGATAGAATGAAATTTTTGGAGCTACTTCATATTGATAGAAAATTTTCATATTATATCATTAAATCATTGATGTATAAAGTTCGTAATTTAGAGCAGGTTATTAACCGTAATCTAATCTATGATGCCATGACAAAGGTCTGCTCTTTTATTAAAGAAAATCCAATAGATATAGCCTATACTAAACATAAAGAGATAGCCATTATACTCAATATGGCACCAGAGACGTTATCTCGTATCCTTAAAAAGTTAAAAACACTCAATATTATTGATAAAGAGTGTAGATTGATAAATAGTGATAAACTAGATATGTTTTTAGAGTTTTAGATTAAATTCACTTTTAAGTAATATATCACTTTTTATGTATATAGATATTTTCACAATATCTATCAAATGTTTGAATAATTCTGCTCATACGGTCGTTGGCTCGTAGTTCAGAGTAGGGGCGTTCATCATGGTAGAAGAGTAGGTTCGGTACATCTTTTCGTAGATGTGTATCGGCAGATTTGGTTTTACCATTGGGTAGCTCCATAACATAATAGAGAGCAGGGTAGTAGGTATATTGTTCAAAGGTTGATATGACTACATCAAACTCTTCATAGTTGTCTAAAACCTCCTTTAGTTTTTTTTCCGAAATAACAATCTCTTTTTCTAAATCCTCTTTAAACTTTTTTGCTTGAGAGTCTGTAATGCTTGAATCTTCTGCATCAATCTCTTTTTGGAGTTCTAAACGGGCTTTATTTTTCCAAATCTCAAACTCAGCAGGAATAGCTTTTTTAACTTTTGCAGGGTCAAATATCTCTTTCTTTTTATGTTTCATAGATAAAGTGTATTTAAACGCTGGATATTCGGGATTAATAATCTTAGCATACTCATAGAAGTGGTTTCTCTTCTCTATGCCATTGTTAAGGTTGTCAGCACGAACTGTAAGCTCTAACTCTAATACTGATGTAATCTCTGAATGATTTAGTAGGTACAGTGTAATACCATTGTAGTCAATAGCTCTTGAATTTATTAATAGTTGTTCTAATTGTTCTACCGTATCTATATATGTCATAATAGTTTCCTTTTATTTTCACTTTTAAGTAATATACCATAATTTAAATTAAACACAATCTCTAATAAGTAAGAAAGTAGATTTTATCTTTTGGTTAACATAATATAAATTCTATAAAAAATATTTAGCCCCTTAATCTACAGATAATATATATCGTATATTACGACCTGCACTATTTTTCACACGTTTAATAAGTCCAAAATCAATAAGACCTGTAATATCTCTCTTTGCAGTAGCAATAGAACTGTTTGTCATACTCACATACTTTTTCGTACTTAACCCACCTTCAAAGTTTTCAATTCCTTTATCAAGTATTTTATTGAGTACTTTTAGTTGTCTTGCGTTTAAAGGATACTCTCTTGCCTTATCCCAAAATTTTGTTTTTTTAGCAATAATTTTTATCTGTTCAAGTGAACTTTCAATGGCAGAGTTTATTATATGCGTATGCCATAAGAGCCATTTGGTAAAATCAAACTCTCTATTGTAAAAAAGATTTTGTGATTTTTCTAAAATATCATAATAACCTTTTCTATCTTTTTTAATTGCTGTTGAGAGTGAATAGTACTTATAATCAAGTCCAAGCTCTTTAGAGAGAACATAGTTGGCTAGGGTTCTAGCAATTCTTCCGTTACCATCATCATAAGGGTGTATAGTTACAAACCAAATATGAGCAATAGCACTTTTAATATAAGGGTCATCTTCACTAATATTGATGTAGTCTAAAAGCTCATTCATCTGATTTGTAAGCACCTCATATGGAGGTGCAAGATAATGAATAGTCTCTCTATATCCCTTACTAGAGACAATACTCATCTCATCAGAACGATAGGTAGCAACATCTATTTTATGCCCATCACTATAGCCTGTAGGAAATAGTATGCTGTGCCAACCATGCAAACGCTCTTCTGTTAAGGGAGCATTATTATAACTACTATCAAGAAGTAAGGTTACAAGCCCATCGGTGTGATGAGTAGAACTATCGTTAACATAGTCAAAAGTTTTATCAAGCTTTTTCCTTACCGAAGACCTAACACTATCTCTACTTAAAATTTCACCCTCAATTTCTGAAGATTGTATAATCTCATTAATAGAAGCCTCTACTAAGAGAGAATTAACACTTTTATCATTAAGTCCATATACTGCACCTTCTAACCTCCCTGTATTACGTGAAACTTCTGAAAGTAAGAGACTAAGGCTAGATTGTTCATAGTTAAATCTTGGATATTCATCATGTTGCCAAATCCACTTTTTTACAATTTCCATACCTTACCTTTGAGAAGAATCATACCAATGAGCCGATTAATTCTCTTAATCCTATCATATTATGAGCTGATTGTCAATATCTATTTTAACAATCTTCTTTAACAATGTTCTCAATAATACCAACAATAGATGGGTCTTCTAAAGTGGAAGTATCTTGGGTAATCTCCTCTCCTTTAGCAATGGAGCGTAAGATTCTTCTCATGATTTTACCTGAACGTGTTTTAGGAACATCTGGCACAATGGCGATGTCATCACAAAGAGCAATAGCTCCTATCTCTTTTTTGAGGAGAGTGTTTATTTCGGCTTTGACTTCATCTTTACTTTTTCCTTCTTCTTTTAGAACAATATATGCAAAAATCCCCTCACCTTTTATCTCATGAGGTTTTCCAACCACGGCAGATACGGCGATACTTTCCACATTTTTAATGGCAGACTCAATTTCGGCTGTTCCTATTCTGTGACCTGAAACATTAATAACATCATCAGTACGACCTGTGATGGTAATATAACCATCTTCATCTATCATTGCACCATCACCTGTAAAATAGACAGCTTCTCCATCTTTCTTACAATCTCCAAAGTATGACT
>JALSQJ010000128.1 GCA_026985495.1 Campylobacteraceae bacterium | reverse complement strand
ATCATTGCTCCATGCTCTTTATATAGATTTTTCTTAAAATCTATTGGCTCTTTTATAGAGGTAACAATAGGCTTATTATTTTTATCATAAAATCCTATCTTCCCTTGATAATTTTTAACTACATCTTCTAAAGAGAAAGCTCTTTTAGTCATGTGTGCATAGATAATTTTAGAAGATAGTATCGAAGCATTCATCTGTAATATGCTCTCTATTTTGTCATAAAAAGCTTTTGATTCACTCTGAAAAAATAGATAAGAGATAATAGCAAATAGTGTAAAAGATGAGCCTAAATATAGTGCCAAAAATTGGGAAAGTGTCCGTCTCTCCTCTTTAATTAAATAGATACCCTACTCCTCTAATGGTACTTATACTCTCTTCTCCTAAATGTTTTCTCAACATCTTAATGTAGGTTCTAAGAGTTGAAGCACTCGGTGATGTATCGTATGACCATAGATTGACAAAGAGTTCATCAGAGCTTACTACTTCGCCTCTATGGTGTAAAAAATAGGATAAAAATTCACCCTCTTTTTTAGAGAGTATAACCTCTTTAGAGTCCACTTTTAAAAGAGAACGAGATGGGTCATAGCTAACTCCCTCGTAAATCTCAATAATTTCCATATTGTCTATCTTAAATTGCCGTTTTATATTCTCTATTCGTGCTTGTAACTCTACCATCTCAAATGGTTTTTTAAGGTAATCATTTGCTCCTAGTTTAAACCCCTCTACCACATCTTGTGACTGATTCATAGATGTAATAAAAATTGCAGGGGTTACATTTCCTGAATTACGAACCTCTTTAAGTAGTTCAAATCCATTAAGATTAGGAACATTTACATCTAAAAGTAACAAATCAAACTTCTCTTCAAAAAGTATCTCTTCTGCCTCTAAACCATCATATATGGCTTTGACTCTATAACCATACTCCTCTAACTGCTCAACAATCACTTCTGAGAGCATAAGGTCATCTTCTAAAAGAAGTATCTTCATTACACCTCTACTTCATCTTTTAGCTTCATCAAGAGTACCAAATTTCTTACAGAGTAGTAGCTCTTAGATGCTTTCCAATCGAGTGTTGGAAGTTGTTTCTCTAATGCTTCAAATGGTTGATTATTCATATATGCTTCAGGTATCTTCTCACCTTGACTACTGTTTGTAAATACTGTTCTAAATGCATAGATATCTTCATCAAGAGGTAATGCTTTTATATTGCTGACAATCATATCATAGAGTGCATCGACATCACCAATGATAGTCTCAAACTCTTCAGAACCTCTATACCCAAAATTTGAGACCACTGCTTGCCACTTATGACCATTTATCTCCCAAATATCTGTACCTACACCATTCTCTACCTTTTTTCCTTGCTCCCAAAATGCCATAATATATGCATGTAAAACATTTACTTCAAACTGCTGGAATGCATTAGATAAAGCCTCCTCTACTGTCAAGTCTTGCGAAACAAATGACTCTACAAAATGGTTATCTGGAAAGAGCATTGTAATATCTAACTGTACAACAACAGACTCTCCAAAATCTTCCATTAAAAAAGCATGTGCTACAACTCCTGGAAACATTCCATCAACAAAATAGTAGTCATCTACCTGTTCCAATTTCAAATCAAACTGTGCTAAAATCTCTAAAAGTTGTCTGTTTACATCTATATCTAATAGTTTACTCATTTTTTATCCTATAATTATTTACTTAATCATAGTGAAATAGAGCTTTATATCTCCAAAATCTTATATATATTACCTCTTCTTTTCAATAAACATAAAATAAATAGCAGGAATAACAATTAATGTAAGAAGTGCTGAAGAGATGACACCACCAATCATTGGGGCAGCAATTCGTTGCATTACCTCTGAACCTACACCGTTAATATACATAATAGGCAACAAACCACCTAAAATAGCAAATACCGTCATAAGCTTTGGACGGACTCTAAGAACAGCTCCCTCATAGATAGCATGTCGTAGGTTCTCTTTAGTTCGTTTTTCAACTTTGGCTACAGCCTCTTCAAGGTAAATAATCATAACTATAGCTGTCTCTGTAGCAACTCCTATAAGAGACAAAAAGCCAACAACTACAGCAATGGAGAAGTTAAAATCTAACATATCTATATATAAAATACCTCCAACAGCTGCAAATGGTAGAGTTAAAAATACAATTAGTGCATTTTTTAGATTATTTAACCCCATATAGATTAAAATAAAGGTAATAAAAAGTGTAATAGGTAAAATGAATCTCAAACGTTTCATTGCTGACTCTAAATATTCACTCTCACCTGCCCACTCATAGTAGTAGCCTGTTGGTAACTTTAAATCTCTCAAAAGCTTTTTAGTCTCTTTTTTGTAAACTTGTGAAGTTACCCCTTGATTGGGAGTGATGTAGATAAAAATTACTTTTTTACCCTTTTCTGCCTTTAAAATAGATGGTGCTTCTTTGTAGTATAGGTCTGCAAAAGTATCTAAAGGAGTGTATCCATAGGGTGTTTTTATGCGAATAGAAGCAATAGTTGTAAGGTCTGCTCGTTTACTATGCTCATAACGAACTGAAATAGGATAGCGTTTTATACCATCGTAAAATGTAGAAACAGTTGCCCCTCCTACTCCATTGGAGATTGTATCCAAAATTAAGTTTTTACTAATACCATACTCAGCAATCTTCTCTTCATTTAAGTCAATGTTGAGATAGTACCCAGAGTTTGCCTTATCGGCAAATACCGACTGTGTGCCACCATAAGCTTTTAAGCGTCTCTCTATCTCTTGGGCTTGTTTAGCTAACTCTTCACTACTCTCTCCATATAGCTTAATTCCCAATGGGGTACGAATACCTGAAAGTAGCATATCTATACGTCCTCTAATTGGATATGTCCATGAG